>JAKAZP010000260.1 GCA_021815905.1 Pseudomonadota bacterium
GACCAACATCGTCACGCTCGCCGTGGTCGACAATCCGCGGCTCGCGGCGGCCAGGCTGCGCGCGGGCATCGCCCGTGCCCAGCTGTTGCAGGCGGGACTGCTGCCCGACCCCCGGCTCTCCGGCGGACTGGAGAAATCCTCCTTCCTCACCGGATACGACGCGCTGCTCGCCGAGGACATCCAGGCGCTCATCACCCGGGGAGCGGCCGAGGGGGCGGCCCGGGCGCACCTCGAGCAGGTCAACCTCGACATTCTCTGGCAGGAGTGGCAGGTGGCCGAGCGGGCGAGGGAGCTCTTCATCCAAAGCCGGACGCTCGCGGCGCTGCGCGCCGTGTTGAATCGGCGGAGGAGACTTCTCGGCCGCGTGTATCGGCAGGATGAGGCCTCGCTCGAGCGTCGCGAGGTCACGGTGAGCGCCGTGACCGCGGATTTCGCCGCCTGGAACTCGGCCGAAGCACAGTGGCGCTCGTACCAGCTGCAGGAGAGCGCGACCCGTCATGCGCTCGATGAGCTCCTCGGTCTCGCCCCCCGCGCGACCCTTCGGCTCCGGGGCTTCCCGAGGGCGCCGCTCGTGACCCCCGCCCGGTTTCACGCCGCACTCGCCGCGCTGCCGCGTCGCCGGCCGGACCTGCTGGCGCTGCGCGCCGGCTACCACAGCGAGGAAGAGCGGCTGCGCGAGGCGATCCTCGCTCAGTTTCCGCTCATCGATGCCGGCATCGTGAAGAAGAGAGACCCGCAGGACGGCGTCCAGAGCATCGGGTTCAATGTCACGCTCACTCTGCCCTTTTTCAACCGCAACCGGGGGCCGATCGCCGTGGCTCGCGCGAGCCGCGCGTACCTGCGCGCGGCATACCAGGCGAGCCTCGATGAGACCACGAACCAGGCCGATGAGGTGTGGGACTCCGTCGGGATCATGCGCCGCCAGTTGCGCAACCTCGATCGGCGGCTGTCGGGTCTCGAGCGCCAGGCCGCGGCCGCCCGCGGGAATCTGCGGCGCGGGACGCTGACGCTGACGGCCTACGCGCGCTTGGATTCCAACGCCCTCGCCACCCGGGCCGAGGAGATCAGGCTTCGCGCCTCGCTCGCACGGGCGCAGGCGGTGCTCGCGATGCTGCTCGCCCGGCCGCTCTGAGCTTTCCCGGCACGCGTGGGCGAACGCTCCGCAAGCCGCTCACCGGTGGCCCGCGCTTCCGGGGCGGCTCACAAATCAGCGTCTCGAGGGGGGGGCGGTCGAATGGCCGCCGCCGCTCTTCAGGCGCGCTTTCTTTGCCGCGGGGCACCGGCTGCCGGCGCCGCGCCGGCAAGCGGGTTGCAGTCGGGTCCGCACGTCCGGTCAGCCAGGGAGCAGCAGTTCTCGGTCAGGAAGCCCACCACGGACTGCATGCGCGCGAGATTGGGGCTGTAGTGGAGATTCCGCCCTTCGCGGCGGCTCGCAACGAGCCCGGCATTGACGAGCTCCCTGAGGTGAAATGACAGGGTCGGGGCGGGCACGCCGAGCCGCCGGGCGAGCTCGGTCGGCGTATAGCCCGCCGGGCCCCTTTTCACCAGCAGTCTGAAAACCGCCAGGCGGGCCTCCGAGGCGAGGGCATCGAGAGCGGCGAGCGCGTCCTTTGATTTCATGATTGCAATTATATAAAGAGACCGGCGGCTCGCAACCGCCGCGGGGCCGGCGCGGACCGTCCGCCCAGATATTTTGATAATCTTGAAATCATCGAAGCAATAGGGTAGCTTGCCCGGCTTCCGTGGCGCACGCGTCGCACCCGCCGATTGTTTGCCGCGATCGCATCCGGTCGCTTCACCCGGGGGGCGGCGGCCGCGGGCGCCCGGCAGTTGAGGCACGACCGGTAGGAGCGCCAGGGTGTCCCTGTTCGAACGCTATCTGACTCTCTGGGTCGCGCTCTGCATCGCGGCCGGCATCGTGCTCGGCAAGCTCGTGCCCGGCGTCTTTCACCTGATCGCCGCGGCGCAGATCGCTCAGGTCAACCTGCCGGTCGCGCTGCTCATCTGGCTGATGATCGTGCCGATGCTCATGAAGATCGACTTCGGCGAGCTGCACCGGGTCAGGGAGCATTGGCGGGGGATCGGCGTCACGCTGTTCGTGAACTGGGCGGTGAAGCCCTTCTCCATGGCGCTGCTCGCGTGGCTCTTCGTCGGACATCTCTTTCGCGCCTTGCTTCCGGCAGGACAGATCGACTCGTACATCGCGGGTCTCGTCATCCTCTCGGCGGCGCCCTGTACGGCGATGGTGTTCGTCTGGAGTCAGCTCTCGGGCGGCGAGCCGCATTTCACCCTGTCGCAGGTCGCGCTGAACGATGTCCTGATGATCTTCGCCTTCGCGCCGATCGTGGGGCTGCTCCTCGGCCTCGCCGCGATCACCGTTCCCTGGCGGACGCTGCTGCTGTCGGTCGCGCTTTACATCGTCATTCCCGTGCTGCTCGCCCAGGTGGTCCGCCGGATTCTCCTCGGTCGCGCAGGCACGCCCGCGTTGAGCCGTCTGCTCGCGCTCGTGCAGCCGGTGACGCTCGCGGCGCTGCTCGCGACGCTCGTCGTGCTGTTCGCCTTCCAGGGCAGGCAGATCGTCGCCCAGCCGCTGGTCATCGTGCTGCTCGCCGTCCCCATCCTCATCCAGGTGTATTTCAACGCCGGCCTCGGGTATCTGCTCAATCGGGTGCTGGGCGAGGCGCATTGCGTCGCCGCTCCCTCGGCGCTCATCGGCGCGAGCAATTTCTTCGAGCTCGCCGTCGCGACCGCGATCGGCGTGTTCGGCATCGGCTCGGGCGCCGCATTGGCGACGGTCGTCGGGGTGCTGGTGGAGGTGCCGGTGATGCTGTCCGTGGTACGCATCGTCAATCGCACCCGAGGATGGTACGAGCAGCGCTCCGCGGCGCCGCCGTGCGCCGACGGCAGTCATCCCGCCGCGTCCCCGGAGGCACCCGGAGAGTCTCGCGCATGATCCGCAGGATTCTCTTTCTCTGCGTCGCGAATTCCGCCCGCAGCCAGATGGCCGAGGGCCTGGCGCGCGCTCTTCTCGGCGATCGGGTGGAGGTGATGAGCGCGGGCTCCAGGCCCTCGAAGGTCAACCCGTCCGCCATCGAGGCGATGGCCGAGATCGGGATCGATATCTCGAATCAGCGTTCGAAGTCGGTCGATGAGATCGATACGGCAGGGGTCGATCTCGTGGTCACGCTCTGCGCCGAGGAGGTCTGTCCGGTGCTGCCGGGGAGAGTTCGTCGGCTGCATTGGCCGGTACCGGACCCGGCCTCCGCGGACGCCGATCTTTCCGCGAAGCGGAGGCTCGGCCGCTTTCGCGCCGCGCGCGATGCCATTCGCGAGCGCATCGAAGGGCTCGCCCGGACGTCCGATCAGCGCCGGGATCCGCATCTGCCGTTGCCGTAATCGGTATATCCATTAGAATATAGCGAAGGCTTCAGTGGGGGAGGGATCGTGTCGCATCGTGCCGGCGCCTGGCTCGCCGCGCTCCTGGTCGGGACCTCGCCCGCCGTGGCCGCCGCCGGAGAGCTCGTCAACGTCCTCTACGCCGGGTCCCTCGTCAACCTCATGGAGCAGGGTGTAGGACCCGCATTCGACCGCTCGAGCGGTGATCATTTCCGGGGCTTCGCCGGCGGCTCGCAGCTGCTCGCCAACCAGATCAAAGGACGGCTGCGCCGCGCGGACGTGTTCATCAGCGCCGCCCCGGCCGTCAATTCGGAGCTGATGGGAGCCGCGAACGGCGATTGGGAGCGCTGGTACGTGACCTTCGCGCAGTCCTCGCTCGTCATCGGCTACGACCCGAAGAGCCGGTTCGCCGCCGGCTTCAGGACCCGACCGTGGTACCAGGTCGTGCAGGAGCCGGGCATCCGGCTCGGCCGCACCGACCCGAAGCTCGATCCCAAGGGGGCGCTGACGCTCGCGCTCATGAGGCGCGCGCAGGCGTACTACCGAATACCCGAGCTGGCGAGGCGCGTACTCGGACCCCCGGAAAATCCAAGGCAAGTGCTGCCGGAGGAGGTGCTGATCGGGCGGCTGCAGTCCGGCGAGCTCGACGCCGGGTTCTTCTATTCGACCGAGACCTCGGATGCGCGCATTCCCTGCGTCCGGCTCCCGCCTTCGATCACGCCGAAAGCGGTGTACACCGTCGCCATCGTTCGAGGAGCCCCGCACCCGGAGGCGGCCGACGCCTTCGTTGCCTTCCTCCTGAGCGCCCGCGGGCGAGCGCTGATGCGCGCGCACGGGCTCGGCCTCCGTCGACCCGCGCTCATCGGGACGAAGGCGGCCGTGCCGCGAAGGATCCGCGCGATTCTCGCTCGATAGCCGGCACACGGCCGTCCGGAGCGCGACTGCGGAATTCGTGATATCCCAATGACTATACCGAAGAGAGACGATGATCCATGACGACCGACTCGGCGGGAGCTCTTCGCTGGAGCGCAGTCGTCCTCGTGCTGGCCGCGGGGCCGGTGCTGGCGCAGACCGCCGCCGGCGATCCAGGCTCCGACACCCAGGCGATGAGCGGCTCGCC
>JAKAZP010000261.1 GCA_021815905.1 Pseudomonadota bacterium
GACGGAACGATGAACGTCAGCAGAAAATTCGTGATCAGGAGCCCGAGGAGAATCCGCGGATAGGAGGTTCCGATCCGCTGTATGACCGTGTAGGCGAGGCGGTGCGCCAATCCCGACTCGCGGGCCAGCAGCCCCATCAGCAGCGCGGCGAAGGAGAACCAGGCCGGTTGACTCGTGAAACCGGCGAAGGCGACGGGGAACGGCACGATGCCGATCGCCCAGAACAGGAAGCACCCGATGAAACCGGCAACCGCGAACTCCGTGGCCTGCGTGATCCATGCGATGACCATGAATGCCAGCACGGCGAACATGTGCTGGGTCCGCGGCGGGAGCTGAAGCGGCGACAGCCAGATCGCCGCCGGCACGAGCACGCAGAGGATGCGGCCGGCCAGCGCGACGAGCGACGCCCTCTGTGCGAAGGCGATTGCGGGAGGGCTCCCGCCGGCGCCGTGGCCGCGGTCAGGGGGTCTCGATTCACGGGGTGATTGGCCGGAGCATCGATGGCGGCCCGGTGTTCGCCGGAGTCAGCCGGAGCCGAGCTGCCGCTCGAGCTCATCGAGCGTGCGATAGCAGGGCAACACCTGATGCACGCTCGCGTTGGGCTCGCGTCCTTCGCGGATCGCGGCGAAGAATTCCCGATCCTGCAGCTCGATGCCGTTCATCGATACGTCGACCTTCGATACATCGATCTTCTTCTCCCTGCCGTCCACGAGATCATCATAACGCGCGATGTAGGTGCCGTGGTCGCAGATGTAGCGGAAGAAGGTTCCGAGCGGACCGTCGTTGTTGAATGACAGCGACAGCGTGCAGATCGCGCCGCTCGCGGCCTTGAGCTGAATGGACATGTCCATGGCGATCCCGAGCGTCGGGTGCATCGGGCCCTGGACCGCATGCGCCACCGTGACCGGGGCGCCGGTTTGGTAGGCGAAGAGGTCCACGGTATGCGCCGAGTGATGCCAGAGGAGGTGATCGGTCCAGGAGCGCGGCTGCCCGAGCGCGTTCATGTTGGTGCGGCGGAAGAAGAAGGTCTGCACGTCCATCTGCTGGATGCGCAGCTCGCCCGCGGCGATCCGCCGGTGAATCCACTGATGCGAGGGGTTGAACCGGCGGGTGTGTCCCACCATGCAGACGAGCCCGGTCTCGCGCTGCGTCCTGGCGACCGCCTCGGCGTCGCGCCAGCTGTCGGCGAGCGGGATCTCCACCTGCACGTGCTTGCCCGCCCTCAGGCATTCGATGGCCTGGCTCGCATGGATCTGGGTCGGGGTGCAGAGGATCGCGGCGGCGACGCCCGGGCGGGCGAGCGCCTCGGCGAGCTCCGTGGTGGCGTGCGGGATGCCATGGCGCACGGCGACCTCCCGCGTCGGCTCGAGCTGACGACCCACGAGCGAGACGACCTCGATGCCGCCGATCGCCTGGATGGCATCGAGATGCTTCTCGCCGAAGGCGCCGGCGCCGGCGAGGATGATCCTCACGGGGCGTTCTCCAGAATGAGGTGGCCCACGGCGGTGTTGGAGGCCGGGACGTGGTAGAAGCGATGCACGGTGCGCACCTTCGGGTCGAGCGCTCCCCGCATGATGAGCCACATGACGAGCTCCACGGCCTCGGAACCGCCTTCGCGCACGTATTCGACGTGCGGCATCCCGGCAAGCGCCTCGGGCTCCTCGATCAATCGATCGAGCCAGCGATTGTCCCACTCGCGGTTGATGAGCCCGGCCCGCGGGCCCTGGAGCTGATGGCTCATGCCGCCGGTGCCCCAGACCTGGACGTCGAGGTCCTGATCGAACGATTCGACGGCGCGGCGCAGCGCCCGGCCGAGCGCGAGGCATCGCCGCCCGGACGGGGGCGGATACAGCACCACGTTGACCGCGAGCGGGATCACGCGCACCGGCCAGCGCTCGGGCTGACCGAACATGAGAGAGAGCGGCACCGTGAGGCCGTGATCCACATCCATGCGGTTGATGACGGTGAGATCGAAGTCAAGCTGGATCACCGACTGGGCGAGATGCGCCGAGAGCTCCGCGTGCCCTTGCACCACCGGCACCGGACGCGGCCCCCAGCCCTCATCCGCCGGCGGATAGCTTTCGGCGCAGCCGATCGCGAAGGTCGGCACGATGTCGAGACTGAAGGCCGACGCATGATCGTTGTAGACCAGGATCACGACGTCGGGCCGGGCTTCGGCGATCCAGCGCTTCGAGGGCTCGTAGCCGGCGAACAGCGGCCGCCAGTACGGATCCTGGCTGCGGCCGTTGTCGAGCGCCGCGCCGATCGCGGGCACGTGGGACGTGGCGACTCCCGCGGTGATCCGGGCCATCACGGCTTCTCCTTCCGAGGTGTCTCTCCGATCCTGCGATTGCCCTCGATCGGGCGGCCGCCCTCCAGCATCATCTTCGCGTAGGCCTCCTGGGACATGCCGGTCATCGAGGCGGCCGCGTACTGGAAGCTCTTGCCGTCGGTGGAGAAGAGCTTCGCCAGAAAATAGATGTTGCCGCCGAGGGCGATCATGCGGTTGTAGTCGCGCGCCAGCACCGCCTGTTTCTGCTCCTCCGACATGGGCCACTCGTCGAGGTACGCGCGCTCAGCGTGCTTGAAGCGTTCCCGGTTCGGGGCCTTCATGAGCGACATGCAGAACTGGTTGAGGTGATAGCCCTTGCGCGCCTGATCGGCATCGAAGATCACCGTGCCGGGGATGTCCGCGTAGGGTTTGTCGAGTGCCATGGGTGAGATCTCTTCTGATGCCTTGCCGCTTCATCATTACCGGCTGAAGTAGAGCCGGCCGGGGTTGTCGACCAGGAGCTTGCGCTGCAGGAGCGCGCTCGGGGCGATCCGGGGCACGAAATCGAGCAGCTGGCCGTCATCGGGCATGTGACCCTTGAGATTCGGGTGCGGCCAGTCGGTGCCCCAGAGCACGCGATCGGGAAAGCTCTCCACGAGACGCCGGGCGAAAGGGAGGACATCGTCGTAGCCCGGCGGTCCCGACCGGGTGAGCCGGTCGGGACAGGTCACCTTCGACCACACGTTGGGATGCTCGCGCATGAGGCGCACGAACAGCTCGAACTCGGGCCCATCGACCGGCTTCGCGACATCCGGCCGCCCCATGTGATCGACCACCACGGTGGTCGGCAGCGAGGCGAAGAACTCGTAGAGCTCCGGCAGCTCGGCGGCCTCGAAATAGATCACGACGTGCCAGCCGAGCGTGGCGATGCGACCTGCGATTTCCCGGAGAACCTCCCGCGGTGTGGTATCGACCAGGCGCTTGACGAAGTTGAAGCGCACGCCGCGCACGCCCGCCGCATCGAGCGCGCGCAGCTCCGCGTCCGTCACGGCTCTCGAGATGGTCGCGATCCCGCGGGCGCGGCCCTCGCAGGAGAGCAGGGCATCGACGACGGCGCGATTGTCGCTTCCGTGGCAGGTTGCCTGCACGATGACGTTGCGCCCGAGCCCGAGGAAATCGCGCAGTGCCCACAGATGCTCCTTCGAGGCGTCGCACGGGGTGTATTTGCGTTCCGGCGCATAGGGGAATCGCGCCCCGGGACCGAAGACGTGGCAGTGTGCATCGACCGCGCCCGCCGGCGGCGCGAACGAGGGCTTCGACGGACACGGGTGGTACGGCAGCCACCCGCGATCCATCTGGAAACCGCCCGATGCTCCACGGGCCGCCCAGCCGGGCCCCCCGGGTACGAGCGCCGCGCCGCTCATCGGCCCTGGCTCGTGAGCAGCGCATCGAGACGCGGGAACACGCGCCGGGCATTGCGCTCGAAGATCCGCGACTTGTCGTCATCGGAGATCGAGAGCGCATCGATGTAGCGCTTGGTGTCGTCGAAGTAGCATCCGGTCTCGGGATCGACTCCGCGGACGGCACCGATCATCTCCGAGCCGAACAGAATGTTGTCCATGTCGATCACCCGCGCCAGGAGATCGATTCCCGGCTGGTGATACACGCAGGTATCGAAGAACACGTTGCGCATCACGTGCTCGCGAAGCGGGGGGCGCTTGAGCATGTCGGCGAGCCCGCGATAGCGGCCCCAGTGGTAGGGCACTGCGCCGCCCCCGTGCGGAATGACGAACCTGAGCGTCGGAAAATCGTGGAACAGATTTCCCTGGATGAATTGCATGAAGGCGGTGGTGTCCGCATTGATGTAGTGCGCGCCGGTCGCGTGGAAGTTCGGATTGCAGGATGCGGAGACGTGGACCATGGCCGGTACATCGAGCTCGACCATCTTCTCGTAGAGCGGGTACCAGTACCGGTCGGTGAGCGGGGGCGAGGTCCAGTGTCCTCCCGACGGGTCGGGGTTCAGGTTGCAGCCGACGAAGCCGAGCTCGCGCACGCAGCGATCGAGCTCGACGGCGGAGCGACTGACGGGCGCGCCGGGGGACTGGGGCAGCTGGCAGACGCCCGCGAAGTTCCCGGGATAGAGCTCGACGACTCGACTCACGAGGTCGTTGTTGGCGCGCGTCCAGGCGCTCGAGACCGATTCATCGCCGAT
>JAKAZP010000262.1 GCA_021815905.1 Pseudomonadota bacterium
ACTGCGCGAGCGTGCGGGCCACGGCCGCCGCCGGTTCAGGCCGCGGCCGCCGGCTGCTTGGTGAGCATGCGAAGGAGCGATGCGATCCGCTCACGCATGTCGCGGCGGTCGACGATCATGTCGAGCGCCCCGTGCTCGAGCAGGAACTCGCTGCGTTGGAAGCCCTCGGGCAGCGTCTCGCGCACCGTCTGTTGGATCACCCGCGGGCCGGCGAAGCCGATGAGGGCCCGCGGCTCCGCGAGATTGAGGTCGCCGAGCATCGCCAGGCTCGCGGACACCCCGCCGGTGGTCGGGTCGGTCATGACGGAGATGAAGGGCAGATGGGCCTGCGCGAGCCGCGACAGCGCCGCGGCGGTCTTCGCCATCTGCAGCAGCGAGTAGAGCGCCTCCTGCATGCGCGCGCCCCCGGTGGCCGTGAAGCACACGAGCGGCTTGCGATGCTCGACGCAGTGATCCACGGCGCGCTTGAAGCGCTCCCCGACGACCGAGCCCATCGAGCCGCCCAGGAACTGGAACTCGAACGCGCAGGCGACGATCGGCAGGTTCTGCAGCGTGCCGGCGAGCACGATGAGCGCGTCGGTCTCGCCGGTGGCTTTCTGCGCCTGGGCCAGGCGATCCTTGTAGCGCTTGCTGTCGCGGAATTTCAGCGGATCCTCGGGCGAGATCAGCGCTCCGAGCTCCTCGGTCGAGGCCGGATCGAGAAAGCGCTCGAGCCGGTCACGGCCGCCGATTCGCATGTGATGGCTGCACTTCGGGCAGACATAGAGGTTGCGCTCGAGCTCTGCCCGGTAGAGCACCGCATCGCAGGCCGGGCACTTGATCCACAGTCCCTCCGGCACCGAGCGCGTGCGCCGCTCGGTCTTGATGCGGGACGGCATGATCTTCTCGAACCAGGACATGGGATTACCTGCGGTGACGGGGCTGTTTCGCCGCGGCTCGAGGAGTCCGGCTAGGGAGGAATGATAGCCGATCGTCCGGTTTCCCCGGCGGGTCCCCCGCGCTCCCGTCGCGGCAGCCCGAACGCGCCCGGGTATCTCACCTCCCAGAAATACAGTCCATCCGCGGGAGCCGTGGGGGCGCTGCGGCGGCGGTCGCGGCCGGCGAGCACTTCCGCGGCCCACTCGGGCCGGGCATCCCCCTTGCCGATCCGGATGAGGAGACCGGCGATGTTGCGCACCATGTGGTGCAGAAACGCGTTCGCGGTCGCCTCGATGATCACCCAGTCCCCGTGGCGCTCGACCGCCAGGCTCTCCATGCGGCGCACCGGGGATTTCGCCTGGCACTCGGCGGCGCGAAAGGCGCTGAAGTCGTGCTCGCCCCGCAGCGCCGCGGCCGCTTCCGCCATGCGCTGCTCATCGAGCCGGCGGTGCACCCAGGTAGCGCGGTGGGCGGCCAGCGCCGAGCGCGCGGTCCGGTTGAGGACGTAGTAGCGGTAGGTGCGCGCTTCGGCCGAATAGCGCGCGTGGAAGTGATCCGGCACCGGCCGCACCCACGAGAGGCTGACGTCGCGGGGCAGCTCGGAGTTGGCGCCGAGGAGCCACGCGCGCAGGGCACGGCTCGCCGCGGTATCGAAATGGGCGACCTGGCCGAGGGCGTGCACGCCCGCGTCGGTGCGCCCGGCGCACACCAGAGCCACCGGCCCGGCCGCGACGCTGCCGAGTGCGCGCTCGACGGTCTCCTGCACGCTGCGCAGCGCGCGCTGGGTCTGCCAGCCCGCGAATCCTGTCCCCTGGTACTCGAGCCCGACCGCGATGCGCGTCATGCCGGCCGGCATGAGGGTCCTACCCGCCACACGGACGCGGCTCGCCACGGGTGGCGAGTCACGACCCGAGGACGCGTCTTTGGCCCGGCGCAAGCGAGGGTCGTGACAGGGATGTCCGACCCGGGCTTCACGATCACCCCGGTAGTGACACCATCAGCCGCTCGGCTTCCTGACGCTGAGCGACCGATCCCTCGTGCATGACTTCCTCGAGGATGTTGCGCGCACCCTCCGGATCGCCCATGTCCATGTAGGCGCGTGCGAGGTCGAGCTTCGTTCCGACCTCGCTCATCGTCACCGGCTCGAGATCGGGGAGCGCGAGCTCATCCGACGAAAGCTTCTGCGTGGCGATGAACGTCCCTTCGGGGACCGTTGCCGTTCCGACATCGAGGTCGAGGGCCGAGCCGTTGCCGCCGTGAGCCGGCTCGCCGGCCTCGCTGCCGAGGTCGAAATCGACCGCTCCCGAATCGATCCCATCGAGCCCATCGAGCGCGGAGAGCCTCGAGGTCGCCGAGGGATCCTTCTCGCTCTCACCCTCGGCGAGCATCGCCTCGAGCTCCTTCTCATCGAGCTGCCATGCGTTGGTCGTGCCGGTGGGCCCGGGAGCGGCATCGCTCGCCGGCTCGGCCGCCTGCTGCATGATCCTGCGGGTTGCCTCGTCGAACCCGGCCACCAGGGTCGGGGACTCGGATGCCTCATCCTCCTCCGCCAGGTCCACGGGCTCCTCGGCTTCCAGGTCCTCCGCCGACTCCGAGTCCTCCACCCCCTCATCCGCGGCGGTGTGGGTGGCGCCGTCGAAGGCTCCGAGGTCGAGACCGAGATCGTCGATCGCGAGCTCGGCGGTCTGCTCCGCGCCGCTCTGGCGCATCGCCGACTCGACCTTCTGCCTGAGCGGCTGCTCGGCGAGGTCGAGCGCCGGTTGCTCGATGGTCGGGCCTTCCACCTCGGTGCCGAATTCCGCGGTCGAATCGTGGCCACCGGGCAGCGTCGCGGTCATCTCGCGCGTGGAGCCGGTGGCGTTGTCCCCGAATTTCTCGTCGAAGAGCGCGACATTGCGGTCGGTCGCGGTGCCCGGCGACTCCGCGGTCGCCTCGACGTCGGGTTCCCCGAGCGCCGAGCCGATGTCGAGATCCAGGGTCGCGGCCGACAGCGTGTCCGCGGTCTGCGTCGAGGCGGCGGGCAGTATGTCGAAATCGACCGAGTTGCTCTCGCCGCCTTCCAGATCGAGATCGACACCGGCGGAGGCCGCGCCGCTCACCGCGGTGCCGGAGGCGAACAGCGGGTCCTCGGGCGCGAGCTGCTTGCCCATGATCACGATCTTTTCCCACTCGCCCGGCGCCGCCTCGGCGCGCGTCTCAGCGAGCTCGTGCGCGGACTGCAGGAACTGCTCCTTGTTGCCCCAGACGAAGAAGACCTCGAGCAGCTTCGACTTCAGGTCGCGCCGCTCGGGCTCGCGCGCGATCGCGATGCGGATCAGATCCGCGGCCTGGTCGTACAGGCCGTAGGCCATGTGGAAATCGGCCTCGGCGAGCGGATCGCCCTGCTCGAGGTTGATCGCGGTCTCGCTGCTGATCGTCTGATCGGCGGAGATGTGCCTGGCGGCCTGGGGGCCGGCCTCGACGAGGTGCGGGCGCTCGTGAGTGCCGGATTCCTCCACCACGAAGGAGTCCGCATCGGCATCGGGCCTGCGCATCGAGCCGGTGTCCGAGAGCGCGCGCTCCTGTCTGGCATGCGGCACCTCCCGGGCGGTTGCGCCCACGCCGGCGGCGGCAAGCTTGCCGAGAGAGTCATCGAGCTCGGCCTGACGGCGCGAGCGCAGCACGCGTGAGAGGAGCCAGCCGAGCAGCGCGAGCATGAGCAATGCCGCGGCCCACCAGTAGTCCTTCAACGTCCCGAGGAACGAGCCGCCGGAGGAAGGCTGGAACGTCTTGGCCGCCACGGGGTGGGTCGCCTGCGCCGGCGGCGCCACATGGGGCGCGGGCGCGGCGGGCGGAGGCGGTGCTGCCGCCGCGGTGGTCGCGGGCGGAGCCGTCGGGGCAGGAGCCGGGGCAGCGGACTGCCCGGGCGTCGCGCCCGAGGCCGGGGCTGCGGGGGGCGTCGGATGGCCGAATTGCGACTGGAGCTTCGCGAGCTGAGCGTCCTTCAGCTGCAGCAGACGCTGGGCGCTCTGCAGCTGCGTCTCCAGACCGCTGACCTGCTGCTGGAGCGCCTTGACCTTCGCGGAGGAGGCCCCGGTCGAGCCGGTGCCGGCCGCTGCGCCCTTGCCGCTCGAGGGCGCGACGAGCCGCAGTCTCCCGGGACCCGCGGAGGCGCTGCCGGCCTGCCGCGCACCGCCACGCCACGCGGCGTACTGCGCGCGGATCTCGCCCCAGGCGGAGGCCGAGGAAACGGCGCCGACGTCGGCGGCGCTCGGCACGCGCAGAATCGCGCCCGAGCGCAGCAGGTTCATGTTGTGATCGAACGCCTGCGGATTGCCGCGATAGATCGCGACCATCCATTGACCGGTGCGGTTCGCTGCGAGCGGTGCGCCGGCGAGCCGGCTGGCGATGCCCGAAAGCGTCTCGCCTCGATGGACCGTGAGCGAGTGCGCCGTCCCGCCGGCGCCTGCCGGCGCGGATCCGGGCGCGGCCGCCGACGCCGTACTGGCCGCCGAGGACGGGGCCGCCTCCTCGGGCGCGGGCGCTGCGGGCGGCTGAGCCGCCGCGGGTCCCAGGAGACTGCGG
>JAKAZP010000263.1 GCA_021815905.1 Pseudomonadota bacterium
CGCTCGTCAGGATCGGCAATCTCCTGCCCGGGATGCGCACCCTCGTGGAGGGCGAGGTGCAGCTGACGCAGCTCGTCTTCCGGCGGCGGCGGCAGCTGCAGTGCAGCCTCTCGGACGGCACGGGTTTTCTGACGCTGCGCTTCTTTCACTTCTCCCAGGCGCAGCGGCAGGGACTCGCCCGCGGCACGCGCCTGCGCTGCTTCGGCGAGGTGCGCCGGGGCCCGCAGGGACTCGAGATGATCCACCCCGAATACCGCCGGGTGAGCGCGGACGCCGGCGCCGTCGAGGACACGCTCACTCCCATCTACCCGCTCACCGAGGGCGTTTCCCAGGCGCGTCTGCGCGCGCTCATCGAGCAGGCGCTGCGCGAGCTCGATCGCGAGGCCGTGCGCGACTGGATTCCCGCGCAGGTGCTCGATCCGCTCGCGCTGCCGCCGCTCAAGGAGGCGCTGCGCTACGTGCATCGGCCCCCGCGCGAGGCGAAGCTCGCGGCGCTCGCGGCGGGTCGACACCCGGCGCAGCGGCGACTCGCTTTCGAGGAGCTGCTCGCGCACCAGGCGTCCCTTCGCCTCCTGAAGCGCGATGCGAAGAGCGATCCGGCCTGGCCGCTCGATGACGGCGATCGGCTCGCGCGCCGGCTCCTCGCCTCGCTTCCTTTTCGTCTGACCCGCGCGCAGGCGCGCGCGCTCGAGGAGGTCGAGTCGGACCTGCGCTCGAGCGTGCCCATGGTGCGGCTGGTCCAGGGCGACGTCGGCTGTGGCAAGACCGTCGTCGCCGCCCTCGCCGCCGCGCGCGCGGCCGGCACCGGCCTGCAGGCCGCCCTCATGGCGCCCACGGAGCTTCTCGCCGAGCAGCACTGGCGCAGCCTCAACGACTGGTTCGCGCCGCTCGGACTGCCGGTCGCGCTCCTGTCAGGCTCGCAACCGGCGCGCACGCGCCGGAGCGCGCTCGAGACCATCGCCTCGGGCGAGGTGCGCCTCGTGGTCGGCACGCACGCGCTCTTCCAGGAGGGCATCGAGTTCGCGCAGCTCGCGCTCGTCATCGTCGATGAGCAGCATCGCTTCGGCGTGCAGCAGCGGCTGCGGCTGCAGGAGAAGGGACGCAAGCTCGGGCGCTTCCCGCATCAGCTCATCATGACGGCCACCCCCATCCCGCGCACGCTCGCGATGACGGCATACGCGGACCTCGACATCTCCGTGATCGACGAGCTGCCCCCGGGGCGCACGCCGGTGCGCACGGTCGTGGTCCCGGAGCAGCGCCGGGACGAAGTGGTCGCGCGCATCGTCGAGGCGTGCCACGCGGGGCGGCAGGTGTACTGGGTGTGTCCGCTCATCGAGGAATCCGATGAGCTGCGCTCGCAGGCCGCGGAGGAGACCGCCGCCGTGCTCGCCGAGGCGCTCCCGGGGATCCGCGTGGGCCTGGTGCACGGGCGCATGCCGTCTTCGAAGAAGGATCAGGCGATGCTCGCCTTCAAGGCCGGCCGCATCCAGCTGCTGGTCGCGACCACGGTGATCGAGGTCGGAGTGGACGTTCCCAATGCCACGCTGATGGTGGTGGAGAACGCCGAGCGCATGGGACTCGCGCAGCTGCACCAGCTGCGCGGGCGCGTCGGGCGGGGGCTCGATGCGAGCAGCTGCGTGCTGCTCTACCGCGGGCCGCTCTCGGAGCTCGCGCGCCAGCGCCTCACGGTGCTGCGCGAGACCAACGACGGGTTCGAGATCGCGCGCCGGGATCTCGAGCTGCGGGGGCCGGGGGAGCTCCTCGGCACGCGCCAGACGGGACTCGCGCAGCTGCGGGTGGCCGATCTCGTCCGCGACGCCGACCTGCTGCCGCGGGTGCAGCAGGCGGCGGAGCTGCTGCTCGCGCAATACCCGGATAATATTGCCGCTCTCGCCGCCCGGTGGATCGGCGCCGGCGGACAATACGGCAGGGTCTGACAAGGCAGCATGAGCAGCTCCGCAGTGGCAAGCGACTTCGAGGTCGCCACCCGCAAGGTGGAGGCGCCGCGTTTCCATCGCATCGCGCGGCGACTCGCGGAATACGCGCGGCTCGCGCGCTTCGACCGTCCGATCGGCACCTGGCTCCTGCTCTGGCCGACGCTCTGGGCGCTGTGGATCGCCGGCGCGGGGCGCCCGGGGGAGAAGCTGCTCGTCATCTTCGTCGCCGGCGTCGTGGTCATGCGCGCCGCGGGCTGCGTCATCAACGACTTCGCCGACCGCAACATCGATCCGCACGTGAAGCGCACGCGCGCGCGCCCCCTCGCCGCGCGCCGGGTGACCCCCTACGAGGCGCTGGCGTTGTTCGTGGTGCTCATCGGGGCGGCGCTCTGGCTGGTCACGCGCCTGAATCCGCTCACCGTGAAGCTCGCCTTCATCGGCGCCGCGCTCACCGTCTCCTACCCGTTCGTGAAGCGCTTCTTTCCCCTGCCGCAGCTGTATCTCGGCATCTCCTTCGGGGGCTGGAGCGTACCCATGGCGTTCGCCGCGCAGCGCGCCACGCTGCCGCGGGTCGGGTGGGTGCTCTACATCGCCGCGGTCGTCTGGGCGGTGGTCTACGACACGATCTACGCCATGATCGACCGGGAGGACGACATCGCGCTCGGCGTCAGATCGAGCGCGATCCTGTTCGCCGACCTCGACCGCCTGCTGGTCGGGGCGATGCAGGCGATGATGCTGCTCGCGCTCGTGCTGGTCGGGCGCGACCTGGGCTACGGCCGCTGGTACTACGCGGGAATCGCCGGCGCCGCGGTGTTCTTCGCGTACCAGCAGTGGCTGATCCGCGCGCGCGAGCCGGCCGCCTGCCTCGAGGCGTTCGTCAACAACAATTACGTCGGGATGTCGATCTTCATCGGGCTGCTGCTGCAGTACATCTATCGCCGCTGACGTCGTGACCGAGCGCCAGAAGAACCTGCCCTTCCACCGCCGCTTCCGGTTCGCGCTCGCGGGCATCGGCCATGCCCTGCGGCGCGAGCGCAGCGTGCGCTTCCAGGCGACGGTGCTCGCGCTGGTGGTGGCGGCGCTCGCGGTGCTGCGTCCGGGACCGCTCTGGTGGGCGGCCGTCATGCTCGCGAGCGCCGGGGTGCTCGCCGCCGAGCTCCTCAACACCGCGGTCGAGACCCTCGCCGATCACCTGAGCCCGCAGCGGCATCCGCAGATCCGGATCGTCAAGGACTGCGCCGCGGCGGCCGTGCTCGTCGCCGTGCTCGGAGCCATCGCGGTCGGCATCGCGCTCGCGGTCCACCTGCTCCGCCGCTGATCAATTATTGTCCAACTGTTGACCTCACGACCGGGTTCTCGTTGACATCCGGCGCCACCCCCGCGAACATCGCGGCCGGCTGCCCGGCAGGAGCGCGCATGAACCCCCCCGCCCTCGGATCGATTCGTCACGACTGGACGCTCGCGGAAATCGAGCGCCTGCTCGCGCTGCCGCTCATGGATCTGCTGTTCCACGCCCAGCGCGTCCACCGCGAGCACCACGAGCCCGGCGCCGTGCAGATGAGCACGCTGCTCTCGATCAAGACCGGCGGCTGCCCGGAGGACTGCGCGTATTGCCCGCAGAGCGTGCGCTACGACACGGGTGTCGAGCGCGAGGCGCTGATGGAGGTGTCGGCGGTGCGTGCGTGCGCCGAGCGCGCCAAGGCGGCCGGTGCGACGCGCTTCTGCATGGGCGCCGCGTACCGCTCGCCGAAGGAGAAGGACCTGAAGGCGATCGCCCGGATGATCCGCGAGGTGCGCTCGCTCGGGCTCGAGACCTGCGCGACGCTCGGCATGCTGACCCCGAGCCAGGCGCTCGAGCTCAAGGAGGCGGGGCTCGACTACTACAACCACAATCTCGACACCTCCGAGGAGTTCTACGGCGAGATCATCAGCACGCGCACCTACCAGGACCGGCTCGACACCCTCGAGGCCGTGCGGGGCGCGCAGCTCAAGGTCTGCTGCGGCGGGATCCTCGGCATGGGCGAGACGGTCACGGACCGCGCGCGGCTGCTGCTGACTCTCGCCAACCTCCCCGAGCACCCCGAGAGCGTCCCCATCAACCAGCTCGTGCGCGTGCCCGGCACGCCGCTCGAGGGCCGCGAGCCGCTCGACCCGCTGGACTTCGTGCGCACCATCGCCGTGGCGCGCCTCACCCTGCCGCGCTCCACCGTGCGGCTCTCGGCGGGGCGCGAGGGCATGAGCGACGAGCTGCAGGCGCTCTGCTTCCTCGCGGGCGCCAACTCGATCTTCTATGGCGAGAAGCTGCTCACGACCGGCAACCCCGACGTCGAGCGCGACCGGCGGCTGTTCGCGCGCCTGGGGCTCAAGGCGCAGATGCAGCCGCCGGATCATGAAGAGACAGCCGCTTGAGCCCGTGCTCGAGGCGCTCGAGCGGCAACGGCTGCTGCGGCGCCGCGCGACCGTCGAGGCCCTTCCCGAGCGCGGCAACCGCGCCGAGCTGATCCTCGACGGGCGCCGTCTCGTCGATTTCAGCAGCAACGA
>JAKAZP010000264.1 GCA_021815905.1 Pseudomonadota bacterium
GCGCACCGGTCGCGGCGCCCGCGCGCGAACGCCCGGCGGCCGATGACCGTCACACTCGCTATGGCCGGCAGGAGCTGCACGTCGCGACCGACGTCAGCTCGCGCTACAAGAAGAAGAAGCGCCTGAAGTCCCGCGCCGTCTCCGGGGCCGGTGACGGCCGCCACGGGTTCGAGATGCCGACCGCGCCGGTCATTCGCGAGGTCAGCGTCGGCGAGACGGTGACCGTCGCCGAGCTCGCCCAGAAGATGGCGGTGAAGGCGAACGAGGTCATCAAGGTGTTGATGAATCTCGGCATCATGGCGACCATCAACCAGCCGATCGACCAGGACACCGCGGTGCTGGTCGTCGAGGAGATGGGCCATACCTCGAAGCTCCTGAAGGAGAACCAGATCGAGGCCGATCTGCAGGGCGCGAAGCCCGAGACGGCCGAGCTCGAGTCGCGGCCCCCGGTCGTCACCGTGATGGGTCACGTCGATCACGGCAAGACCTCGCTCCTCGACTACATCCGCCGCACCAAGGTGGCGGCGGGAGAGGCCGGCGGCATCACTCAGCACATCGGCGCCTATCACGTCGAGACGCCGAAGGGCGGCATCACGTTCCTCGACACCCCGGGCCATGCGGCCTTCACCGCCATGCGCGCCCGCGGGGCGAAGGCGACCGATGTCGTCATCCTCGTGGTCGCCGCCGATGACGGCGTGATGCCGCAGACGATCGAGGCGATTCAACACGCCCGCGCGGCGGGCGTGCCGATCGTCGTCGCGGTCAACAAGATCGACAAGAGCACGGCCGATCCCGACCGGGTCCGGACCGAGCTCTCGAAGCAGGAGGTGATCCCCGAGCAATGGGGCGGACAGAACATGTTCGTCAACGTGTCGGCCCACACGGGTCAGGGAATCGACGAGCTGCTCGAGGCCGTGCTGCTGCAGGCGGAGGTGCTCGAGCTGCGGGCGCCTCGATCGGGCCTCGCCTCCGGCGTGGTGATCGAGGCGAGCGTCGAGAAGGGCCGCGGCGTGGTCGCGACGGTGCTCGTCAAGAAAGGCACGCTGCGCCTCGGCGATCCGGTGATCGCGGGCTCGGAGTACGGCCGCGTGCGCGCGCTGTTCGACGAGAGCGGACACGCGGTCGATGGGGCGACCCCTTCCATGCCGGTCGTGGTGCTCGGTTTCTCCGGCGCGCCGAATGCCGGCGAGGATCTCCTGGTGGTGGAAAGCGAGCGCAAGGCGCGCGAGGTGGCGCTCTACCGGCAGGGCAAGTTCCGCGACGTCAAGCTCGCCCGTCAGGCCACGCGGGCGGAGGACGTGTTCTCGCAGCTCGCCGAGGAGAAGGCGGGCGTCGTGTCGATCGTCATCAAGGCGGACGTGCAGGGCAGCGCCGAGGCGCTCGGCGAGGCGCTGGCCAAGCTCTCGACCGAGGAGGTGCAGGTGAAGATCATCGCGAGCGGTCTGGGCGGCATCACCGCCTCGGACGTGCAGCTCGCCGCCGCCTCGAAAGGCCTGGTCATCGGCTTCAACGTGCGCGCCGATGCGGCCGCGCGCGACGCCGTGAAGGAGACCGGCGTCGAGGTCCGCTACTACAGCATCATCTACGAGGCGATCGATGACGTCAGGCAGATGATGACCGGCATGCTCCGCCCGGAGATCAAGGAGCAGATCGTGGGCGTGGCGCAGGTGCGCGAGGTCTTCCGCTCGAGCAAGTTCGGCGTGGTGGCGGGCTGTCTCGTCACCGAGGGTGTCGTGCGGCGCAACAATCCGATCCGCGTCCTGCGTGACAACGTCGTGATCTTCGAGGGGGCGCTCGAGTCGCTGCGGCGCTTCAAGGATGACGTGGGCGAGGTCCGCGCCGGCACAGAGTGCGGCATCGGGGTGAAGAACTATCAGGACGTGCGCGTCGGCGACCAGATCGAATGCTTCGCGCGGATCGAGGTCGCCCGGACCCTGCAGTGACGAGCTCTCAGGGCACATCGGGCCGAACCCGTCGCATCGAGTCGGAGATGCAGCGGGTCATCGCGGAGCTGCTCATGCGCGAGGTCAAGGACCCGCGCGTCGGCAGCGTGACCGTGACGACCGTGCGCCTGGCGCCGGATCTGAGCTCGGCGCGGGTGTTCTTCACGCCCTTCGCCTCGAGACATCCCCCCGAGGAAGTGCTCGCGGGGCTGACGCACGCGGGCGGGTTCCTGCGCGGCGAAGTCGGGCGACGGCTTCGTCTGCGGCATGCGCCGCGGCTCGAGTTCGCGCTCGATGACACCATCGAGCGCGCCGCCCATCTGACAGACCTCATCGACCGGGCGGTGGCGCAGGATCGCTCCGCTCACAAGGACGAGAAGGACTCGGGCGCCTGACGGCATGCCGACGGGCATCTTGTTGCTCGACAAGCCCGCGGGGCTGTCCTCGAACGCGGCGCTGCAGCGTGTGCGCCGGCTCTTCGGCGCCCGCAAGGCCGGCCACGCCGGCAGTCTCGACCCGCTCGCGACCGGAATGCTGCCCATCTGCCTCGATGAGGCCACCAAGGTGGTCGGCGAGATCGTCTCGGGCCGCAAGCGCTACCGCTTCAGGCTCGCTCTCGGCACCCGCACGGCGACCGGCGATCTCGAGGGCGAGCCCGTCGAGCGCGCGCCGGTCCCGCCGCTCGATCCCGCCCGGCTGCGGGCGGTGATTGCCGGGCACGTCGGCCGCAGAATGCAGATTCCGCCCATGTTCTCGGCTCTGAAGCGCAATGGAAGGCCGCTTTACCAGCTCGCCCGCGCGGGAGTCGAGGTGGAGCGCAGCGCCCGGCCGATCGAGATCTTCGCGCTCACGCTCCTTGGCAGCGGGACCGAGGATCTCGAGCTCGAGACGGTCTGCTCGAAGGGAACGTACGTGCGCACCCTGGCCGAAGAGCTCGCCCGCGCGCTCGGGACCTGCGGCCACGTCGGCGCGCTCAGGCGCGAATCGGTCGAGCCGTTCGAGGGGGAGCCCATGCACACGCTCGAGTCCCTCGCGCAGGCCTGCGAGCTCGGCTCCCCGCCAGCGCTGCTGCCGCCGGACCGGGCGCTCGGACATCTGCCCGAGGCACGGCTCGACGCGCCCGAGGCCGATCGCATCCGCCACGGACAGACCGTGCTCCGGAGCCAGGGCGGTCCGGAAGGCCGGGTGAGACTCTACGACGAGCGGGGTGAGTTCTTCGGGATCGGCGAAGCTGACGGCCGAGGTGAGCTGCGGGCGCGCAGGCTCTTCATCCGGGACGATGCGCCTGGCATCGCCCGGAAAGGGGCAGAGCCCGCCGATCCCGCGAACCCCGGGGTACCGGTCAGTGACCGACCGCGGTGATCGAAGGATCGAGCATCTGCAGCGCCACGGCGGGGTTGCTCTGACCGGTCCGGCGAATCTGCTCGCCGGAGTAGCTGCGCGTCGCCGCATTGCAGCGACTGCCGCCCAACCGCGTCGCGCTGGCGAAAGCCGACTCGCACCTTCCGTGGGGAAGGTTCGCGGCGGTCCGCTGCGCGGTGTGGGCGGGCGTCATCGAGCAGGCTGCCAGAGCCGAAACCGCCAGGATGCCGAGGCTGAGGATGAATGAACGAAACATAGCCCAAATATCATACTCCAAATCTTGTGGCAGGGGCGCTTCACCGGGTAGAATTCCGCGCTTCACAAAAGGCACTCAAGACAGTTACTTGGACGCACGTGCAATGGCATTAAGCAGCGAGAAAAAGGGCGCAGTCCTCACCGAGTTCAGGCGCGGACCCTCCGATACCGGCTCCCCCGAGGTTCAGGTTGCGCTGCTCTCCGAGCGCATCAACGGCCTCGGTGAGCACTTCACGGCGCACAAGCGCGACCATTCCTCGCGCCGCGGTCTGGTCAAGCTGGTCAACCAGCGTCGCAAGCTCCTCGACTATCTCAAGGCTACCAAACCGCAGAAGTACCAGGAGCTCGTCGAGCGCCTGGGACTCCGCCGCTGACACCAGGGGCCGCAGCTCGTGCGGCCCTTCATTTTCCTGCCCCGGGTGCAGCGCCCCCAACTTCTCTCATCGAGGACTCGACATTGAGCGTCGTCAGTAAATCCTTTCAGTACGGTTCGCATCCGGTCACCATCGAGACGGGCGAGCTCGCCCGCCAGGCCGACGGCGCGGTGCGGGTGTCGATGGGCGACACGGTGGTGCTCGTCACGGCCTGCGCGCGGCAGACCGCCGCGCCCGGTCGCGACTTCCTCCCCCTCACGGTCAACTACGTGGAGAAGACCTACGCCGCCGGACGCATTCCGGGCGGCTTCTTCAAGCGCGAAGGGCGACCGACGGAGAAGGAGACGCTGACCTCGCGCCTGATCGACCGGCCGATCCGGCCGCTCTTTCCCGACGGGTTCTACAACGAGGTCCAGGTGGTCGCGACCGTGATCTCGGCGGATCCGGAGATCGATCCGGACATTCCGTCGCTCCTCGGCGCTTCCGCGGCGCTCGCGCTCTCGGGTATTCCCTTAAGAGCGACAATCAGCG
>JAKAZP010000265.1 GCA_021815905.1 Pseudomonadota bacterium
ATGGGCGCGGTCGGGCGCCGTAGGTGTCCGGCTCGCCACCGACCTCGTTGAGCGAGACCAGGCGATTGAAGCGATACAGCGCGGTATCTTCCACGCCCTTCGCCGTGATCGGCGCGGTGATCTGCTGGAACTTCATCGCGAAGCGGCGCAGACGCCCGCGGGCGCTCTCGTTCGGCGCGGCGAGCTCGAGCAGCAGGGCGCCGCGCACGAAGTCGAACACCGGCGCCTCGGCCGCCGAGCGGCGGCGGCGGGCCGCGGCCACCGCCCATTCGATGTAGCGCCGGTCGCTGTCGGCGACGCACTCGGCCACGTAGGTGCGGTAGACGGGGAAGCAGGCGATCACCTCCGCCAGCGCCTGGCGCAGGCTGTTGAAGGTGAAGTCGCGCGTGTGCCGATCGTCCTGCGCGATGCGCGCGAGCAGGTTGGCGACCATGTTGAGCTCGGAAGGGAGCGCGCGGCGCAGCACGAGATGCTGGCACTCGTAGGCGATGTCGCTCCACCTGAGCGGCTCGCCGCAGAACCGCCGGTACGTGCGGTCCATGCGCTCGCGCGAGCCGGCATCGACCAGCAGCCGATTGACCACGTTCGCGAAGTGATAGCCGGTCTCGCCGTGGACCGGCCACTCCGTCGGCAGCCGCTCGAAGGAGGCGGTGATCTTCTCGACCACGAGATACACCGGAAGCGCATCGCCGGCGCCGGGGCGGACCTCGGCGATCCGGCGGGTCAGCCGTCTCAGGTACCCGAGCGGGTCGTACAGCCCGTCGATGTGATCGATCCGCAACCCATCGAGCAGCCGCTCCCCGAGCAGCTCGAGCACCAGACGGTGCGTCGATTCGAACACCGCCTCGTTCTCGACTCGCAGCGCCGCCAGGTCGTTGACGTCGAAGAAGCGCCGATAATTGATGTCATCCGAGGCGACGCGCCAGCAGGCGAGGCGGAATGCCTGGGCTTCGAGCAGCTCGTGCAGCGCATCGAAGCTCGCGGGCTCGGCCGGCGCCCCGGACAGCGTCCCGACTGCGCGGGTGACGGCGGCGGCGAGCGCCGGCTTCCCGGCGCACAGCGCGGACAGCGCGCGCTTGTGCTCCTCCTTGTCGCGGTTGCGCTCGAGAATCTGCTCGGGGGTCGGCCCGCGACGATCGGGGAGCGAGCCGAACAGACGCCGCAGCCGCTCGAGCTCGCAGCACGGCTCGAGCGCGAGCACCGCATCGAGGATGCGCGGGTAGGTGCGCGGATCGAGCGGAAAGCGGTGCTCGTGGTAGCGGATCGCGAACGAGCCGAGCTCCCGCTCGAACCTGAGTCCGAGCTCCCCGCGCTCGAGCGCCGTGCCGTACGGCTCCCCGAGCACGGGCACCAGCACCTTGTCGGCGAGCGCCGGGCTCGAGGGCGACCAGTCGATGTCGAAGTAATCGGCGTACACCGACGCCTGGCCGTTCTCGAGCACATCCATCCACCAGCGGTTGTCGGATCCCATGACCCCGACGTGGTTCGGCACGACGTCGAGGATGTGCGCCATGCCGTGCGCGCGCAGCGCGGACACGAAGCGCTCGAGCTCGGCCCGCCCGCCGATCTCGGGATTGAGCGCGTTGTGATCGACCACGTCGTACCCGTGGGCGCTGCCCGATCGGGCGCGAAAATATGGCGAGCAGTACACGTGGCTGATTCCGAGGGCCGCGAGGTACGGCACGATCGCCGTCGCGTCCTCGAAGGTGAAGCCCGCGCCGAGCTGCAGGCGATAGGTGGCGCGGGGAATCGTGCAGCCCGATCCCGCGGGCTGCACGTGATCACCGGCATCAGTGGATGGCACCATGGCTCTCCAGCAGCCAGGTCACGCTCCACGGTGCGAGCTCGTTGTGCTGGAGTGCGGCGCGGATCCCCGGGTGGGTGGAGAAGATCATGCGTCCCGCCGGGCGCCCGACCAGGGGCGAGGCGGCGTCGGCCAGATTGGCGATGAGGTGCAGCACCGCGCCGTCGCGCAGGCGAAAGTCGACCGCGAAGGCTCCGCCCGGCTCCAACGCGGCGCATTGCGCGCCGAGCACCTGCGGTATGAGCGGCACGATGTCGCGGCGCCGGACGGCGAGCAGACGCCGGTAGTGATCGAGCATGCGCCCGTGCGGCCCCTGGGACGAGCGGCTCCAGTCGAGGCAGGCGCAAGCGCGGGTCGCGGCCGCGGCCGGATCCGGCGGCGAGCCGCCCCCCGCGTCCGGGCGAAATTGCTCGAACTGCGCGAACTCGCGCCGCCGTCCCTCGCGCACGCGCGCGGCGAGCTCGGGCTCGAAGTCGCAGAAGTAGGGAAAGGGCTCGGGGGCCGACCATTCCTCGCCCATGAAGAGCATGGGGGGCGAAGGCGCCAGCAGCAGCAGCGCCGCGGCCGCGCGCAGCGGGGCCGGCGAGGCGAGCAGGCCGCCGAGCCGATCGCCGAGCGCCCGATTGCCGATCTGGTCGTGATTCTGCAGGAAGTTGACGAAGGCCGACGGTGGCAGACCCCGGGTGCTCTCCCCGCGCGCGCATCCGGCGACACTCGACATCTCGCCCTGCCAGGCGAAGCCCTCGGCGACCGAGCGGCACAGAAGGGCGTGGGGCTGCGCGGCGAAGTCCCGGTAATAGCCTTCGGATTCGCCGGTCAGCAGCACGTGAACGCAGTGATGAAAATCGTCGTTCCACTGCGCGTCGAAGGTGTCGGCCGCTCCCGCGGGACCGAGCAGGTGCGAGGCATTGTTGAAATTCTCCAGCACGAGGTACACCGGCCGCTCGCGCCCCGGTCCGCGGCGCACGGCGCGGGCGAGCTCGGTCAAGATGTGCGGCTCGCTGCGGTCGAAGATCGCGTGCACGGCGTCGAATCGCAGGCCGTCGAGCCGGTACTCCCGCAGCCAGTAGAGCGCGTTGTGAATGAAGTAGTCGCGCACCGTGCGGCTGGCGGGCCCCTCGAAGTCGATCGCCGCGCCCCAGGGCGTCGCGTATCGATCGGTGAAGAACTGCGGCGCGTAGCGGTGCAGATAATTGCCCTCGGGGCCGAAATGGTTGTAGACGACGTCGAGCATCACCGCGAGGCCCCGGCGGTGAGCGGCGTTCACCAGCGACTTGAGCGCGCTCGGGGAGCCGTAGCTCGAGGCCGGTGCGTAAGGAAGCACGCCGTCGTAGCCCCAGCCGCGGGCGCCGGGGAACTCGCCGATCGGCATCAGCTCGATCGCCGTCACTCCGAGCCGCACGAGATGCTCGAGCCGGCTTTCCACCCCCGCGAACGTGCCCTCGGGGGTGAACGTGCCGACATGCAGCTCGTAGAGGACGGTCTGCGGCCAGGGCGGCGCGCGCCAGTCATCGTCGCTCCACTTGAAGGCCGCGGGATCGACGACCTCGCTCGGACCGTGGACTCCCTCGGGGTTGAACCGGGAGGCGGGATCGGGCAGCGGCGGACCGCCGTCGATCGAATAGCGGTAGCGGCTGCCGGCGCGCGCCGCCGCCGTCACGAGCTCGAACCAGCCCTCGGCGCGCGCCGCGAGCGGCAGCGCCCGCGCGCCGGGCTCCTCGAGCACGAGGTCCACCCGTCTTGCCGCCGGCGCCCACAGCCGGAATCGCACGCGGCCGTCGGGCTCGAGCTGCGCCCCGAAGGGCATCCGATGCGCCGGCCCGCTCACCGGTAGGCCGTCTCGCGCAGCAGCGCGAGCGAGCGTCCCTCGAGCGGATACGTCGCGCCCGGCTCGAGACGGCGCTGCGCGAGCGGTGCCGGGGCCGCGGCGGTGTCGAGCATCGTCCACCACGGCTTGTCGGCGAGGTACTCCGGCAGCTGAAACGGGATGCGCTCGTGGTGGGCGTTGAACAGCAGCAGGAAATTGCTGTCGGTGACCGCGCGCCCGCGCCGGTCGTGCCGCTCGATGGCGGCGCCCGCGAGGTGCACGCCGAGGCAGCGCGCGAAGTGCAGATCCCACTGCATCGAGGTCATCTCGCGCCCGTCATCGTTCAGCCAGATGATCTCCCGCAGTCCCTCGGCCGTCACCGCGTCGTCCTGAAGGAACCGCCGGCGGCTGAACACCGGATGGCGGCGGCGCAGTGCGATCAACCGGCAGGTGAACTCGAAGAACGCCTGCCGGTCCTCGTCCAGGTCCCAGTCGAGCCAGGAAAGCTCGTTGTCCTGACAGTAGGCGTTGTTGTTGCCGAGCTGGGTGTGGCCGAGCTCATCGCCGCCGAGCACCATGGGAACGCCCTGGGAAAGGAGCAGCGTCGCCATGAGGTTGCGCTTCTGCCGCGCCCGCAGGGCGCGGATCCCGGCATCGTCCGTCGGTCCCTCGGCGCCGCAGTTCCACGAGCGGTTGTCGTTGATGCCGTCGCGGTTGTCCTCCCCGTTCGCCTCGTTGTGCTTGCCGTTGTAGCTCACCAGGTCCTCGAGCGTGAAGCCGTCGTGGGCGGTGACGAAGTTGACGCTCGCGTGGGGCTTCCTGCCGCTCGCCTCGTAGAGGTCCGCCGAGCCGG
>JAKAZP010000266.1 GCA_021815905.1 Pseudomonadota bacterium
CAGGCGCTCGAGATACTCCGCGCGCGAGGCGCGGCTGCGCTCGGCGATGCGCTCGGTGACCGCGCGCACCCGCGGCTCGAGGGCGGGCGGCGCGGCTCCCGCGTTGCCCGGGCTCATGCGTCCGGCGCGGGAGGTTGATACCCTTCGGGCCGGCTCGAGCCCGAGCCGAAGAAGAACTTCTCCATCTCCGCCTCGAGGAACTGCCGCGCCTTCGGCTCGATGGGCGTCAGGCGATACTCGTTGATCAGCATGGTCTGATGCTGCAGCCAGCGCGACCAGGCCTCGCGCGAGACGTTTTCGTAGATGCGCTTGCCGAGCTCACCCGGGTAGGGCGCGCGGTCGAAGCCCGCCGCCTCGCGCTTCAGCAACACACAGTGCACCATTCGGGCCACGATCCTCTCCCGGTCAGTCGATGAGCTGCGCCTGCACGGCGCACGGCGCGCGAAGCTGCTCGAGCAGCGCCCGCACGGGCGCCGGCAGCCCGAGGCGCGCGGGCGCATGGAGGCGATACCAGAGATGGCGTGCCGGGTCCGGCGCGCCGCCGCCGTCCGAACAATGGGCCAGGAGCGGTCTGATGACAAGATCGAAATGCGTGAACGCGTGCTCGAGGGGCGCAAGCGGCAGCGGGCGCGCGGCGAGCCCCGACAGCGCCCGCGCCGCGAATTCGGCCGCCTGCTCGGCCGTCTCGAACTCCGGCAGGCACCAGAGGCCACCCCAGATGCCGCGGTCCCGGCGCCGCTCGAGCAGCACGCTGCCGTCCGCGCGCAGGGCGGCCAGCATGAACACCTCGCGCAGCCGCCGCGCCCGAGCGCGCCGCGGCCGGGGCAGCTCGTGCTGACGACCCGTGCGGCGCGCGACGCAGCCGCCGCCCACGGGGCACGTGTCGCATCCGGGATTGCGCCGCGTGCAGAGCGTCGCGCCGAGATCCATGATCGACTGGGTGTATACGTCGACGCGCTCGGCCGGAGTGCACTGTTCCGACAGGCTCCACAGACGATCGACCGTGGCGCGGTCCGAGAGGCCGCCCTCGATGCCGAAGTGACGCGAGAGCACGCGCCGCACGTTGCCGTCGAGAATCGGGAAGCGCTCGGCGCGGCTCAGCGCGAGGATCGCGCCGGCGGTCGAGCGCCCGATGCCGGGCAGACTCGCCACCGCCTCGAATGCGTCCGGGAATCGTCCGCCGTGCTCGTCGCGGATGGCGCGCGCGGCACGATGGAGGTTGCGCGCACGGGCGTAGTAGCCGAGCCCCGACCAGAGGTGCAGCACCTCATCGAGCGGCGCGGCGGCCAGCGTCGCGACGCCGGGAAAGCGCCTCACGAAGCGCTCGTAATAGGGGACGACGGTGGCGACCTGCGTCTGTTGCAGCATGATCTCCGACACCCAGACGCGATAGGGCGTGCGGTTGCGCTGCCACGGAAGATCGTGCCGGCCGTGGCGCTCGTGCCAGGCGATGAGCGCGGCGGCGAAGCGCGCCGTGGACGAGGGCATCGCTACTGCACCTGGAGGCGGATGTTGCGCATCCGCGTGCCGTCGAATTCGGCGCGCGCGAGCTCGAGCGTGCCCTCGGCGTGCAGCGCCTCGAGCGCCCGCACCGGCAGCCGGAAGGGCTTCCCGCGCGGGCTCGATTTGACGACGTAGCGTGTCAGGTCGATGTCGTCGCCACGCAGCATGAAGCGCACGACCGCAGGCGTGCCTCCCGAGCGGGCGACCCAGCCGGTGAGCCGGGTGGCATCGATCGTCGCCGTGAGCGGCTTCACCTCGAGGGCCGCGTCGCGGTAGCTCCACCGGCCCGCGAGCGAGAGCTCGCCCAGCGCGCGGGGATCGGGGGGAAGCGATGCGCTCACGCCGAGCGCTTGCAGGAGCTTGCGCACGGAGGGCACCGTCGCGCTGAGCGCGCCGGCCGCACCGAGGCGGCCCGCCCGCCGATGCAGGCGGATCGAGCCCCGGAGCGTCGCGTCGGCGACGCGCAGCGAGAGCCTCGGCGCCGCAATCGCCAGGGGCGCTTGCTCGAACGAGACTCGATGAGCGGCGAGCTCGACCGGGATGCCCCCGCGCTCGAGCTTGCGGTCGTGCAGCATGAAGCGGGTGCTCAGGGACACCGGTCGCCCCGGGCTCCATGCGCCGACCTCGACCCGCCATTGCCCGAGGCTGACCCGCGTGCCCGTGCGCGCATCGGAGTAATCGAGCGAGCTGTCGCGCAGGTCGAGGCCGCCGACCCCGGCGAGCGAGACCCCCGCCGAGCCGCTCGTCCTCGGGCCGGGAGTCGCGGCTCCGGAGCGCAGATGCGCGATCAGATCCTGCCAGTTGCTTTTGCCCTGCGCGTCGACGCGCAGGTGAATGTCCGCTCCCCGGAGCCGGATCCGCGAGAGCTCGATGCGACGGTGCAGCAGCAGCGGCAGCAGGCGAACGCTCACCTGCGCGGCACGCCAGTCGATGAGGTCGGGACCGGAGGGGCCGGAGGCGCTCTCGAGGCGCGCCGCGCCCGTGTGCAGCCCGAGCCAGGGAAACCAGCTGAGCCTCAGGTGGCCTTCGATGACGAGAGGTCGGCCGGTGTAGCGCGTTGCGGCGCTCTCGATCTCGCCCTTGTAGCGGTCGGGATTGACGAGGAGCGTCGCGACGAGCAGCGCCGCCACGGCGAGCAGCACGAGCGCCAGGGCGGCGCCGAGGATCCATCGGGCGATTCGCACCGCGGCATTCTAACGGCGACGCCGAGGCGCGTCAGAGCCGCGCGGAGCCCCGCTCAGTCGGGCCGATTCGGCCGCGCGCGCGTGCGCGCGGTCGAATCGATCGGCGCGGCCTTCGGGGGGGCGGGGCCGGTGCCGTTGCGCCAGTAGGCATCCGCGGTGGCGCTCCAGCTCGGACGGTCGATGTTCGGCCAGTCCCCGGGAATGAAGCTCGGAGCGCCCTGCAGCTTCGCGCCATCGATCACCAGGTGATCGTCGCGGATGCCCGAGACCGCCGCCTTCCAGGGAACGGCCGTGAGCTTGCCGCCGTTGCCCTGATCGCCGAAGGCGACCACGAGGTGCGTCGCCCGGCCGCGGCGGTTGAGGACGATGTCCTGCACGAATCCGAGCGGCTCGCCGTCGGGCGACTCGACCCTCATCCCGATCATCGAGGACGCCCGGCGTTGGGGCGCGATCACGGGCGGGGGAGGCTGCGGGGCGGACGCCGGCGCGCTGGCGCTCGAAGACGGGGGCATCGTCCCTTCGATCGGGCCGACGCTGATGTGCGGGACAGCCTTCTGCCCGGGGGGCGTCGCGGCGGCGGCGGACGGCGAAGCGGCCTCGGCCGCCTGCACGGCGCCGTGGGCGCTCGAGCTTCGGTGAGAGGGCGGGGAGGAGGCCGCCAGGTCGAACGGCCCTCCGGACTGCGTGCAGGCGGCGGCCGCCAGAGCCAGCGCCACGCAGATGAGGGGCACGAAGATCCTGATCATCGGCTGACGTTAGCCTCGGCCGGCCGCAAGCCGCATTTCCATGCGTTTCTCACCACCTGACGAGCGGCGGCAGGCTCATGAGGTAAGCCTCCGGGTCCGCATCGGTCTGAAAGCCAAACTTGGTACCGCGATCATAGACGAGGTTGAACTCGACGTACCGGCCGCGTTTATGGAGCAGTCGCTCGCGAGCCTCCTCGTCGTACGGGGTGTCCTTGCGGCGCGCGACGATCCGGGGGTACACGCCGAGAAAGGCGTCCCCGACCGCCCGCACGAAGGCGAAGTCGGCCTGCTCGTCGGCGCTTGCGAGGTCATCGAAGAAGATCCCGCCGACGCCGCGCGGCTCGTGCCGGTGCGGCAGATAGAAGTACCGGTCGCACCATTCCTTGAATTCGCGATACGCGTCGGGCCGATAAGTGTCGCAGGCCGCGCGCAGGGCGGCATGAAATTCCGCGGTGTCCTCCTCGAGCGGAAATGTCGGCGTGAGATCCGACCCGCCGCCGAACCACGCGCGGCTGGTGCGCAGATAGCGCAGGTTCATGTGCACGGCCGGGACGTATGGGTTTCTCATGTGGGCGACGAGGGAGATGCCGCAGGCGCGGAACCGCCCTCCTGACTCCGTGGCGCCGGCGACCTGGGCGCGCGCCTGCTCGGAGAAGACACCCCAGACGTGGCTGACGTTCACTCCGACTTTCTCGAACACGGCGCCGCGCATCAGCCGCGATTCCCCGCCCCCCTCGAGCCGATGGCCCGCGGGGCGCCGCCAGGGTCGGCTCTCGAACCGGCTCTCGGGCTCCAGCGCCTCGAAAGCGGCACAGATGCGGGTCTGCAGCCCCTGAAACCACGCGTCCGCGGCCTGCGGCAGGCCCTCGACCCCGGGCGAGCTCATCGGGGCGCCTGCAGGGGGGAGCGCGAGGAGCGCTCGTGGACGTACTCGACGAGCCGCGCCACCTGCTCCGGATCGGTCTCCGGCCAGATGCCGTGCCCGAGGTTGAAAATGTGCCCCGGCGCGGATCCCGCCTCCTCGA
>JAKAZP010000267.1 GCA_021815905.1 Pseudomonadota bacterium
GGGCGGAATCGCATGCAGGGGATCCGCGAGCACCACCAGGTGATCGGCGGCGATCCTGCCGTCGCTCGAGAACGCGGAGATGACATCCACCTGGCCGCTCATCAGGGCGCGGTACATGAACGTCGGTTCGTACTCGCGCCGCGCCTTGAAATGCAGCCCGTAGCGCGCCTCGAGCTTGCGCCACGCGGGACGGGCGAAGAACTCGAGGTCGCCGCCCATCTTGAGCTCGGGGGCGACGCGCGCCAGGTCCGCGATCGTGTGCACGCCGAGGGCCGCCGCTCGCTGCGGCAGCATCGCGAGCACGTACGCGTTCTCGAACCCGAGCGGACCCAGGAGCTTCACGCCGTGGCGCCGGCGAAGCTCCCTGCTCAACATCGTCAACATCCGCGCGCGCGGCGGTACGCGCTTGTGTCCGAGTGCGTCCTGCCACAGCGTACCCGAGTAGTCGACGTAGGCATCGAGCTCGTTGTGCTCGAGCGCCTTGAAGGCGAACACCGAGCCGAGACCGGCGCGCTCGCTGACGGCGTGACCGGTCGAGCGGATCCGGTCGGACATGAGGGCCGCCAGGATGTACTGCTCGGAGAAGTTCTTCGCGCCGATCACATAGCCGGAGCGCGCGGAGCTCGCGAGCGGCACCGCGCCGGCGGCGGCCACTCCGGCGATGAGCAGACACGCTCCGGCCCATACCGCCGAGGGGCGCCGGCGCGAGACTCCGAGCTCGACGAGCGCGAGCAGCTGATCGGTCACGAGCGCGAGCGCGACCGCGGCGCCGCATCCGAACAGCACCCAGACCCAGTTCTCGAGCTGCAGCCCGGTGAAGATGTAGTTCCCGAGACTCGTCTGACCGACGCTGGTCGCGAGCGTCGCCGTGCCGATGACCCAGACCGCCGAAGTGCGCACGCCCGCCATCAGCATCGGCGCGGACAGCGGCAGCTCGACCCGCAGCAACCGCTCGCGGCCGGTCATGCCGACGCCGCTCGCGGCCTGGAGCACGGCCGGGTCGAGGTGCAGAATCCCGGCGACTCCGTTGCGCAGGATGGGCAGCATCGAATAGAGCGTGAGGGCGAGGAGCGAAGGCAGGAATCCGAGCGCCGGGAAGCCGAAGCCGAACAAACGCCGGCAGAGCGACGACAGTCCGAGCAGGAGCGGATAGAAGAGCGCCAGCAGCGCGAGGCTCGGAACCGTCTGGATGAGGCTCGCGAACCCGAGCACCGGCCAGCGCACCGCCGCGCTGCGGCTCGCCGCGATGACGAGCGGCAGGCTCACGGCGCAGCCGAGCGCCAGCGCCGCGGCGGACAGCAGCACGTGTTGGCTCAGGTCGTGCGGCAGCACCCGCAGCGCCGATGCGAGCCGCTCATCCACGGGCTTGTGGCCCGTCCACGAGCGCCCGCAGGCGCTGCGCCTGGCGTCGCGGCATGTCCATCAGCTCGCGCACGGCCGGATCGGGATGATCGGCGATGAGCTGCCTCGGCGCACCGTCGGCCACGACGGCGCCGGAGCGCATCACCACGATGCGATCGGCCAGCAGCACCGCCTCCGTGACATCGTGGGTCACCATGAGGGTCGTGAGCTGCATGTCATCGTGCAGGCGGCGGTATTCCGTGGCGAGCGTGTCGCGCGTCACCGGATCGAGCGCGCCGAACGGCTCGTCCATGAGCATGATGGACGGACGCGCCGCCAGGGCGCGCGCGATTCCGACGCGCTGACGCTGCCCGCCGGAGAGCTCCGCGGGCATGCGCGTCAGAAACGCCCTCGGCAGCGCCACGAGATCGAGCAACTGCTCGACGCGCGTGCGGATCTTCGCCGCCGGCCAGCCCATGAGGTGGGGAGTGATGCCGATGTTCTGGGCGATGGTCATGTGCGGGAAGAGCCCGACGCTCTGAAACACGTACCCGATGCGCCGGCGCAGGACGTGGGCGGGGATGGACCGCACCGGCTCGCCGGCGACCGTCACGGTGCCCTCGTCCGGATCGATGAGACGGTTGATCATCTTCATCAGCGTGGTCTTGCCGGCCCCGGAATCGCCCACCAGCGCGATGAAAGTGCGCGGCGCGACCTCCAGGCTGACGCTGCGCACGGCGCAGCTCGCCCCGCCGTCGAATGATTTCGACACGCGCTCCAGAGCGATCATCAAGTTGGGCTACTCTCCGAGGATCGTCTCACCGGCCAACGCCACGGCCGGCCGGCGCATCGCGCCGAGCAGCGTCGCCAGGCCGCGCGAGAGCCGCGCCAGATCACCGGGCTCGAGCTGCCGCAACGCGTCCACCAGCAGGCCCGTGTAGGGGCGGGGCGCGCGCAGCAGCAGCCGCATGCCCTCGGCCGTGGCATGGAGGCGGACCACGCGCTGATCGGCGTCGTCGCGCGCGCGCCGGATGAGGCGCCGCTCGACCAGCGCGTTCACCAGGTTGCTCGCCGTCGTCTGGTGCAGCGCCAGGCGCTCGGCGAGCGCGTTGACACTCATCCCGGCGGCGGAGGAGATCTCCGACAGAGCCCAAAGCTGCGAGCCCGAGATACCCGTGGCGCGCCGCACCTCCGCGTCGTAGCCGCGCGCGGTGCCGACCACGGTGCGCAGATCCTGCAGCGTTCGGAACTCGAGCGCCGCGCGCTCGACCCCGACGGGCGGCAGCGGCTGCGCCCTCGACCGTCCGCGAGCGGCGGTGCTCGAACGCTTGCGGGGTCGGCGGACCGGATCGGGACGCATTTCGGACTCCTGCCGGGGGAGTGGCTCGTCCATCCGGCGCCCGAAGCCTAGCCCGGCGCGGTTCCCGGCACAACCGGCCGCCCGGCGGCATCGCGCGCACGCCGCTCCCCGCGCGAGCCGACGTCGGTGCGCCCGCGCTGCAGCGCGCCGATGAAGCGCGTGTGCCAGCGGTGGATGTCGTTCTCGTGCAGCGTGGCGAGAAGGGCGGCGTGGTTCGCGCGTCGCTCGGCGAGCGGCATGGTCAGCGCCCGCTGGATGGCGCGCGCGATGCCCTTGGTGTCGTAGGGATTCACGAGCTGCGCCTCCGTCAGCTCGCAGGCGGCCCCCGCGCGGTTGGAGAGCACGAGCACTCCCGGGTCGTCCGGATCCTGGGCCGCGATGAATTCCTTGGCGACCAGGTTCATGCCGTCGCGCAGCGCGGTGACCAGACACACCTGGCCCGCGCGCAGGAAGCCCATGAGCGTGGCATGGGGAAAATTGCGGTTGAGGTACCTTATCGGGGTCCAGTCGGCATCCGCGAAGCGGCCGTTGGTCCGCCCGGAGCTCTGCTCGAGCGCATCGCGGATCTGCGCGTAGGCCTGCACCTTCTGGCGTCCGAGCGGGGCGATCTGCAGGAACGTGACCTGGCCGATCTGCTCCGGGAAAGTCTCGAGGAACTGCCGGTACGCCTGGAACCGCTCGAGCAGCCCCTTGCTGTAGTCGAGCCGGTCCACCCCGACGATGAGCCGCCGGCCGACCAGACTCTGCATCATGCGCTGCACCGGCGCGGAGCCCGCGGACTTCGCGGCGCTCGCCGCGATCGCCTCCACGTCCACGCCGATGGGGAAGACCCCGGTGCGCGCGGTGTGCCCGTCGACGAGCACCTCGAGATCGGCGCCCACGGCATCCGCTCCGAGGACGGCGCGTATCGCTCCGAGGAAGCTTTCCCGGTCCGTTGCCGTCTGGAAACCGACCAGATCGTAGGCGAGGAGCGAGCGCAGGAGCTCCTCGAAGGTGGGCAGAGCCCGCAGCACCTCGAAGTGCGGGAAGGGAACGTGCAGGAAAAAGCCGATCGGCTCGCGCACTCCGAGGGACCGCAGCTTCTGCGCGAGCGGAATCAGGTGATAGTCGTGCACCCAGATGAGGTCGCCCGGGGCGAGCAGCGGGGCGAGCCTGGCGGCGAACAGCGCGTTCGCCGCGACATACGCCGCGTACTCGTTGTCCTCGTAACGAAAGCCCGCGAGGAAATAATGAAAGAGCGGCCAGAGCGTGCCGTTCGCGAACCCGATGTAGTAGCGCTCGTAAAGCGTCTGCGGCAGCGGGATGGTGGCATACACGAGCGCATCGCGGGTGCTGATCTCGGCGGACTTCGGCTCGTGACCGATGGTCTCGCCGTTCCAGCCGAACCAGAGCCCTCCCCGCTCGCGCATGGCGGCGAGCACCCCGACCGCCAGGCCGCCGGGGGCGGAGGTTCTGGCGAGCGGCACGCGATTCGACACGTTGACGAGCCGGCTCACGGGGAAGCGCTCCGCAAGCGGCGGTCCTCGAGCGCGGTCGGCGCCGAAAGCCGCCCGAGCGCGGCCGCGGAGTCCGACTCGAGCAACGCGAGCCACTCGTGCACCGCGGCGACGCCGGGCAGGCCCGCGCCCGCCGCCGAGTCGCGCGCGGATCCGACCAGCACCGACAGGCCCCCCGCCGCATTGACGAGCTCGAACGCCGACTCGTCGGTGAGGTCATCGCCGAGGTACAGCGG
>JAKAZP010000268.1 GCA_021815905.1 Pseudomonadota bacterium
CGGGAGAGGGCTGGGCCAAGTCGATCCTGTTTCACGAGGCGCTGCGCGAGCAGTTCCGGCAGTTCTTCGAGCGGCCGGACACGTTCGCGCTCGGCGTCTGCAACGGCTGTCAGATGTTCGCGGCGCTGAAGAGCCTGATTCCGGGCACCGCGCACTGGCCCCGTTTCGTGCGTAACCGCAGCGAGCAATACGAGTCGCGCTTCACGCTGGTCGAGGTGCTGCGCTCGCCGTCCGTGCTGCTCTCGGGGATGGAGGGATCCTTGCTGCCGATCGCGGTGGCGCACGGGGAAGGACACGCGGAGTTCGAGACACCGGAGGCGGCGCAGTCCTGCGCGCGCAGCGGCCTGGTCGGATTCCGCTACGTCGACCACGCGCGGCGCGTGGCGACGCGCTATCCGTTCAATCCGAGCGGCTCGCCGTTCGGCATCGCCGCCCTCAGCAATGCCGACGGGCGCGTCACCATCAGCATGCCTCATCCCGAGCGCTCGTTCCGCTACCTGCAGAACTCCTGGCGTCCCCGCGACGCCGGGGAGTACAGCGGCTGGATGCGGCTGTTCCGCAACGCGCGTCGTTTCCTCGGCTGACTCACCGGGATGAGCAGCAGTTCACGTTTGCGTTGGGTTATGTCAGGGAGTCCGCCGGAGCTGATTTTACCTATTTCGTGACGGCGATCGTCCGCGCGCGCGACTGCCTGCCCGAGAATGTCGCCGGTGAGCGTCTTACCTGCCGCGAACGTGACGCCGTCCCGACCGGCCGCCGCCCGGATGGGGGGGCGAAGGCTGGCCGATGCCCTGTCGGCCACCCTCATTCTGCTGCTGGCGACACTGGCCGCAGCGGCTGCGGCGCAACCGTCGGTGGCCCTTTTCTACGGCCAACATCCTCCACTCGACGTGCTGCGCGATTTCGACTGGGTGGTGGTCCAGCCGGATGCCCTGGTCCGACCGCAGGCGCTGGCCGGGTCCCATACGACGGTCTTCGGCTACCTGTCGCTCGGGGAAGTGGCGAAGGATTCAGCGCTTGCGCGCGCGCTCCCGGCGCAATGCCGCCTGGGCGAGAACCGTCTCTGGAACACATGGATCGTCGATCAGGCCCGAGCCGACTGCCGCTCGTTCTACCTCCATCACGTGTACGAGCCGTTGCGCGCTCAGGGCTACCGCGACTTCTTCCTCGACACGCTCGACAGTTATCGTCTCGTCCTCGGGACACCCGGCGAGCGTGCGGCCTACCGCAAAGGGCTCATCGCGCTCATCGCGGCCATGCGCCGGGGCAGCCCCGCGGGGCGTTTCATCCTCAACCGTGGCTTCGATCTGCTCGCCGCGCTCAAAGGCCAAGGGGTGGTCGCGGTGGCCGCGGAGTCGCTCTACCGAAGCTGGAATCCGCGCACGCGGCGCTACGTCGCCGTCGGACATTCCGCGACCCAACAGCTGCTCGAGCGGCTCGAACGCGTGCGCGCGATGGGACTGACGGCGATCGCGATCGACTACCTGCCGTCCGCCGACGGCATCCGGGCCGAGCGCCTGGCCCGACGGATCGCGCGCCATGGAATCGTGCCCTATGTGAGCAACGCCGATCTCGACATCGTCGGGGTCAGCACTGTCGCGCCGCTTCCGCGGCGGGTGCTCGTTCTCCATGCCGGTGCGGACGACGCCCTGACGAGCGACGTCGATCAGTACTTGGCCATGCCGCTGAATCACCTCGGGTACGCGGCGCGTGCAATCGACGTCACCCATGAGCCACTGCCCGCCGGCCCGCTCACCGGCCAGGTGGCGGGCATCGTCACCTGGTTTCATTCGGAGCAGTTTCCCCATGCCGCGCGAACCTGGCGCTGGCTGCGCGCGCAGATGAAGGCGGGCGTGCCGGTGGCGGTTCTGGGGAGCTTCGGCATGCCGCTGGGCGCGAGCGGCCTCGCGCCGCTCGGCCTGCGTCTCGGTCGACCGTTGTCCCCCGGCCTGACCCGGGCCCGGATCGTACATGTCGATGCCGGCTATTTCAGCTTCGAAAGCCCGGTGCTCGCCAGCACGCCGGACTTCAGGTCGATACACCTCGCGCGCGCGGGCACCCGGATCCTCGAGGTCGGTGCCGCGGGCCGCACCGAGGTCGCTGCCGCCATCACCCGATGGGGCGGCTTCGCGCTCGCTCCCTACGTGCTGCGCAGCCTTCCGCAGGGCGATCTGCCCGATGGAGAGATCCAGTCGGCATGGATTCTCGATCCGTTCCGCTTCCTGCGCGCGGCGCTGCGTCTGCCCGAGGCACCGGTCTACGACTACACCACCGCAAGCGGCCGGCGGCTGCTGTTCGCGCTCATCGACGGCGACGGCTTCTCCTCCGGTTCCTGGATCGACGCCTTCCGCGGACAGCCCGCAGCCGAGGTGATTCTCGATCGGGTGCTCGAGCGCTTCCGCATGCCGGTCACCGCTTCCGTCATCGCGGCGGATTTCGTCGAGCACGGCTTGAATTCCAAGGCGGAGGTCGCCGAGCTGCGGCCCATCGCCCGACACATCTTCAGACTGCCCTGGGTGCAGATCGGCACGCACACCTACTCGCACCCGTTCGACTGGCCGGCGCTCGAGCGCGATCCCGGGTTGTCCGCGGGGCTGCACATCGAGGGCCGGGGAGCCGCCGCGGGCGCCGCGGACGCGATGCGCTACTCCCCGGCGCCGGCGCTCAGATACGGTTACAACCTGCCGGTGCCGGGTTACCGCTTCAGTCCCGAGATGGAAGTCACGGGATCCGCGGGCATCATCGACCGCCTCCTGGCCCCACCCGGCAAGCGGGTACGCGTGATCCAGTGGTCGGGCGACACGGCTCCCGGGGCCGAGGTCCTCGGAATCGCGTATCGAGATGGCTTGCAGAACATCAACGGCATCAACAGCACCATCACGCGGGCACATCCCTCTCTGACCAACGTCGCGCCGCTCGGGGTGTGGCAGGGATCGTATTTCCAGGTGTTCTCGCCCATCGCCGACGAGGACGAGTACACCCGGCTCTGGAGCGCGCCCTACTGCGGCTTCATCCAATCGATCCAGACGATGAAGATGACCGATCGGCCGCGCCGGTTGACGGCGATGGAGATCTACTATCACTACTACTCGGGGACACGTCCCTGCGCGCTGAATCAGCTCATCGAGGTCTACCGCTGGGCGCAACGACAGTCCGCGACGCCGGTGTTCGCCTCCACCTACAGCCGCATCGCCGTGGCGTTCGAGTCCGCGAGCCTCGCGCGCGCCGGCGCGGGCTTTCTCGCCCGCGGCTACGGCACGGATGGAGAGCTGCGCATTCCGGCCAAGCTGGGCTATCCAGACCTCCAGCGCTCGCGCAATGTCGCCGGTTTCGACGACTTCGACGGCAGCCGCTACATTCACCTCGGTCCAGGCGGCGAGGCGCGGCTCTATCTGCAGGCCGCTCCCCCGCGCCAGCCCTATCTGCGCAGCGCCAACGGCCTGATCGAGTCCCTGGCCCGCAGGCCTCGAGCGCTCGAGCTGCTCCTCGCGGCAAAGGTACCCCTGGCGTTCACGCTCGGCAACGCAACGCACTGCCGTACCCGGATCGACGGCCGGATCCGCCACGGCATCACGGACGACCGCGGCGACCTGCGTTTCGGGCTCACGAGGCCTCGGGCGCTCGTCGCCGTCACCTGTCCGGGCTGAGCGATGGGACCCGACCTGCCGCCCGGACTGACCGCTGCGCCGACCGCGCACGGCTCGCCCGAGCGGCGCGCGCACTCCCACCAGCGACCGCCACGGGAGCGCTTCGCGCCGCTTTGGCTGCGGGCAAGCCTGATTCTCGCGACCGTCGTGACGCTGGCGCTCCTTTATCCGAGGTCCTACATCGAAGCCAACCTGCGCCGACAGACGCATCCGAGTGCGACGACACTGGCTTATCTGCGGCTGATGATGTCGGCGCAGCCGTCGGCGCGCGAGGTTCGCCTGCTGCTCGCCGAGCAGGCGCTCGCCGCGGGGGAGCTGTCGCTGTCGCGCGCGGCGCTCGCGCCCTGGTCGGATCGGACGATTCCGGCGCTGCCGCTCGATGTCGCCTTGCTGCGGTTGCGCTTGCTGCGCGCCGAGCTCGACGCGACGCGCGATGCCTCGACGCACCATGCGCAGCTTGCCGGCGATTACGTCCGCGGCGTCGTGCTGCTGGCGCCGCGCCTCAACTCCGACGAGCTGCTGTCGGCTGCCCGGCGCATCGCCGCGCTGGGCGCGTATCGAACCGCCGCGCGGCTCTACCGGCGCATCGTCGCGGGAACTCCGGATGCCGCGCTGCGCCTCGAGGCTTTCGAGAGCGGCATCTCAGCGCTGCTCGCCGCCGGCCGGCCGGCCGAGGCGCTCGCATTGGCGCAGCGCGAGTTGGCTTTCGTGCCGCGCTCCACCGGGCGCTGGCGCGAGATGACCCGGCTCGCGCTCATGGCGGATGATCCGAAACTT
>JAKAZP010000269.1 GCA_021815905.1 Pseudomonadota bacterium
CGCCTCATCCGGGGCGGCCGCCGTGCTGAAACCGGCGCGAGTGCCCTTGTGCGTATCCGCCGCGAGCGTGAATTGCGGCACGAGCAGCAATCCCCCGCCGATGTCCCGCAGCGAAAGGCCCATGCGGCCGGCGTCGTCGGGAAAGATGCGATAGGCGAGCAGCCGCTCGAGCAGCCGTTCGGCGCTGGCGCGGTCGTCCCCCCGCCGCACGCCGATGAGCGCCAGCGTGCCGCGCCCGATCACCCCCACGAGCCGTCCGTCGACCGCCACTTCCGCGCCGCTCACCCGCTGAATGAGACCGATCATCGCGATCGCCGGCGATTCGAGCGCACACGAGTAGCGCCCGAGGCGCCGCCTCCGATAAGATTCGGCGCTGTTTTGCGCACCTGGCCGGAGATCACGATGGCGGGACGTCGTTTGCGTTCAAGAAGAGTGCGTTCGGGGATGCGGATCGGGGCGATGACCGTCGCGCTGGCCGTGGGGTCGCTGATCGGGGGCGTGGCTTCGGCCCAGTCGCCCGCGCTCACCCCCAACCTCGCGCAGGGCAAGATTCTCTCCTACACCTGCCTGGGCTGCCATGGCATCGCGGGCTATCGCAACGCCTACCCCAACTACGCCGTGCCCCGGCTGCGGGGCCAGAATGCTCAATACCTGGTCGCGGCGCTCGAGGAGTACAAGAGCGGCCTGCGGGACCATCCGACCATGCATCTGCAGGCCTCCTCGCTCACCGACCAGCAGATGCTCGACGTCGCCACGTATCTGGCGGGCAAGCCGCTCACCGCGGGTGAGGCGCCCGCGACGGACGTGAAGATCCCGAAGGCGGCGATGGTCTGCACTTCCTGCCACGGTAAAGAGGGCATCGCGGTTTCCCCGACGTACCCGAACCTCGCGGGCCAGCACGACAGCTACATCAAGCGCGCGCTGGTGGAATACCACCAGCTCGATCGCAAGAACCCGATCATGGACAGCATGGCCCTGAGTCTCACGCGGGCCGATCAATCGGCCATCGCCGCCTACTTCAGCGGCATCGAGCCGGGGCTGAAGACGGTGCCGCGGCCGATGACCTTCCTATCCGTCAAGCGCTGAGCGCAGAGTCACCGCAGCCTCGAGCACGGACCGCTCGGGCGCCGAGGGCGATCCGTCGCCCTCGGCCTGCCGCGGTGGCTCAGGGGTGCACCTGCACCGGGAAGAAGATCCGCGTGCTGCCCCGCTGGATGAGCAGGGCGACATGCCCCTTCGAGTGATCGATCGCCGAGCGGAGTTGCCCGACCGAGGTCACTCGCCGTCCGTTGGCCGCGAGCACGATGTCCCCGGGCTGGATCCCCGCGTCCTCGGCGGGGCCGCTGACGCCCTCCACGAGCAGACCGCCATGGACGTGCGCCTGCTGCTGCTCGTTCTGGGTGAGCGGACGCACCGCGAGCCCCAATCGACCCCCCTTGTTCTGGGGTTGCTTGAGCACGGTCGCGGTCTGTTGCCCCATCGCGCCGAGCGTCACGTTGACCGCGTGCTGGGCGTGATCCCGCCAGATGGTCAGGTGGACCACCGTGCCCGGCATCAGGCTCGCGACCCGCACCGGCAGCTCGCTCGAGGTGGCGATCTTCCTGCCGTCGATCGCCAGGATCACATCGCCGGATTTCAGACCCGCGCGCTGCGCCGGGCTGTTGGGCTCGATCTGCGCGACCAGCGCGCCCTCGGGTCCGGGCAGGCCGAAGGAGTCGGCGAGGCCCTGGTTCACGGGCTGGATGATGACCCCGATCTGGCCACGGCGCACGTGACCGGTGGCGATCAGCTGATGCGCGACCTGCATGGCGACGTTGATCGGGATCGAGAACGACACGCCCATGTAGCCGCCCGTGCGGCTGTAGATCTGGGAGTTGATGCCGACGACCTGGCCGTCCATGTTGAATAGCGGGCCGCCGGAATTGCCCGGGTTGATCGGCACGTCGGTCTGGATGAAGGGCACGTAGCTCTCCGGACCCTCATCCGGGAGCGTGCGGCCCTTGGCGCTCACGATGCCGGCCGTCGCGCTGTTGGTGAAGCCGAACGGCTCGCCGATCGCGAGCACCCACTGCCCGACCTGCAGCGTATCGGAGTTGCCGAGCGTGACCGTGGGCAGGTTGTTGACCGGGATCTTGATCACCGCGATGTCGGACACCTTGTCGAGGCCGATCACCTTGGCCGGATATTCCCGCCGGTCGTTGAGCGTGACGGTGATGCGGCTCGCGCCCGCGACGACATGGGCGTTGGTGAGAATCAACCCGTCGGGCTGGATGATGAATCCCGAGCCCTCGCCACGCACCGGCTGCGGATTCGGCGCCTGGAACGGGAAGCCGTGGAAGAACGGCGCGAACGGGCTGTTGGGGCCGAAGGGATTCTGGCTCCCCGGACCGCCCTGGCTCTCCTGAGCCGGCGTCTTCTCGACGACCACGATCTTGACCACCGTCGGGCCATATTTCTTCACCAGCGAGGTGAAGTCCGGCAGCAGCACGGCGACGCCGTGCGAGGAGGTCACCGCGGCGGCCGGAGGCGCGCCCGCCGCGTGAGCGGGCGCCGCATCGACCGAGTACAGCGCCGCGAGCGGCGCCGCGCCGAGCACGATGCCGAGGACGCCCGCAATGAAGGGGTTTCGAACTGCGGTCCTCACTGTCATGGTCTGGTTCTCCGTCAAGGTTCCGGGAAATTCTGATGCGGCCACCATAGGCGCGGCACCCTTAAATGATGCTTAAGGGGGCCTCGTCAAGCCGCGCCGGCGGGCAAAAAGCACGCATTCCCGCGTCGGACGGACACCTACATCCCACGCCTCTCGAGCCAGACCAGGAGGCCCTGGGTGTTGAGGTCGAGGTCACTCTCGAGCAGCCTCGCGGTCGCCTCGTCGCTCAGGGTACACCCGTGGCGATGCGCGAGCGCGAGCCAGAGATCGAGCATGGCAGCCCGGATCGCCTCGTACCGGTCGGCCGCGGCCGTGCTGCGCTCGGCGATGCGGGTGAGCTCCCGGATCTGCTCCTTCAGCGACTCACCGAGGCGCGCCACGTCCGTGACCCGGCTGAAGTGCATGAGGTACATGGCCCGGGGCGTATAGGAGAGGAGCCGGTCGATCGAGGCGATGAGCTGCTCGGGATCGAACTGCGTGGGAGTCGTGGTCGGAGTGATGAACGCTCCTCGGGGCGAGTCGAGCTCCCGATAGGAGAGTCCGAAGGTGTCGCCGGTGAAGATGGAGGCGTGGCCGGAATCGACGAACACCTGGTGGTGCAGCGCATGCCCGGGCGTGTGCAGGATCTCGAATTCCCGTCCCGCGAGGCTGAGGCGCTCGCCGTCCCGGGTGACCCGCACCCGGCCGGCCGGGATCGGGACGATCTCGCCGTAGAGCCGGTGAAAGAGCGGATCCCCGTACACCGCCTTGGAGCCCGCGATGAGCTTGGCCGGATCGATGAGGTGCGGCGCGCCGCGCGGATGCAGCACCGCCGTAGCCCCGGGGAGCGCCTGCATCAGCCGTCCGGCGCCGCCGGCGTGATCGAGGTGCACGTGCGTCAGCAGGACGTACTCGACCGCCTCCCGGGGGATCCCGAGCTGCTCGAGCGCCGCGAGCAGGTACGGCACCGAGTCGTTGGTTCCCACATCCACGAACGCTGCCCGGTCCCCCTGTCGAATGAGGTGCGCGGCGGCATGCCCGGGACGCACGTACTCGGTGTCCACCGCCGTGATGCCGTCGGGATGGCGAAAGAGGCGGGGCGTGGGCAGGGAGGCTACGGTGGCCGGCATCCGCCCATGGTACCAAGACGGCCAGCCGTTCCCATATGATGGCGCCGTGAGCGCGAGCCGCACCCCCGTCTGGCAGAGCCCCGTCACGGTGCTCATCACCGGCGCCTCGGGCGGCATCGGCGCGGCGCTCGCGCGCAGCTACGCGCGGGCCGGTCGCCTCCTCATCCTGCACGGCCGCGATCAGCCGAGGCTCGATGCGATCTGCGAGGAGTGCCGGGAGCGAGGCGCGCGCGTCGTCCCGCTGCGCTTCGACCTGCGCGATACCGACACCGCGACGGAGCAGCTGCGCGCCCTCTCCGAGCGGGAAGAGATCGAGCTCGCGATCGTCAACGCGGGGATCATGCAGATGCTCGGCGACGGCGAGCAGGTCGAGTCCGTCGAGGTCGCGCGGGAGATGATCGCGGTCAATCTCGACGGCGCGCTCGCGACGGTGGCCGGCGTGCTGCCCGCCATGAGGCGCCGAGGGAGCGGACAGATTGCGTTGATCAGCTCGCTCGCGGCGCTCCACGGGCTTGCGAAAACGCCCATCTACTCCGCGACCAAGGCCGCGCTCAAGGCCTACGGCGAATCGCTGCGACTGTGGCTTGCGCCCCAGGGCATCGCCGTCAACGTGGTGCTGCCCGGGTTCGTGCGTACGCCGATGAGCATGCCGG
>JAKAZP010000270.1 GCA_021815905.1 Pseudomonadota bacterium
CCGGTCTTCGAGGGCGGAACGGCCTCCCTCCTCTGCGCTCCCGCGAACGGCCGCTTCGTGGTCGTGCTCCGGCCCCCTGTCGCTTGCGTCATGACTGTCGGGCGGGCTGGGGCCGCCCTCAGGCCTCGTGCGCGCGCAGGAAGCGGAAGAACTCGACGCCCTCGCGCAGGCGGCGCTTGGTCATCTCCCAGCTGCGCAGCATCTCGCCGGTGAGCTCGGCGATCTTGCGCGGCCGGAAGTAGAAGCGCTTGTAGAAAGTCTCGACCGCGTGATAGATCTCCTTCGCCGGCAGGTGCGGGTAGCTGATGGGCGAGAGCTGGACGCCGCGGTCGTTGACGAGATTGAGATTGTCGTGCGCGGTGATCCAGCCGTTCTCGACCGCCTGGTCGTAGAGCTGAGTGCCCGGATAGGGCGCGGCGAGCGACACCTGGATGGTGTGCGGGTTGATGTCGACCGCAAACTGGATGGTCTCGCGGATGGTCTGGGCGGTCTCGCCCGGCAGTCCGAGGATGAAGGTGCCGTGGATGGTGATCCCGAGCTTCCTGCAGTCGCTGGTGAAGCGCCGGGCGATGTCGGTGCGCAGTCCCTTCCTGATGTTGTGCAGGATCTGGTCGTTGCCGGATTCGTAGCCGACGAGCAGGAGCCGCAGGCCGTTGTCGCGCATCACCTTCAGGGTGTCGTAGGGCACGTTGGCCTTGGCGTTGCACGACCAGGTGACCCCGAGCTTGCCGAGGCCCCGGGCGATCTCCTCGGCGCGGGGGCGAAAATCGGTGAAGGTGTCGTCGTCGAAGAAGATCTCCTTCACCTCGGGCATGTTCTCCTTGATCCAGCGCACCTCCTCGATCACGCTCGCGGCGCTTCGCACGCGGTAGCGATGGCCGCCGACGGTCTGCGGCCAGAGGCAGAAGGTGCACTTCGAGCGGCAGCCGCGGCCGGTGTAGAACGACACGTACGGATGCTGCAGGTAGCCGATGAAGTAGTTCTCGATCGCGAGGTCGCGCTTGTACACGGGCGTCACCCACGGCAGGTCGTCCATGTTCTCGATCATGGGCCGCGCGGGATTGTGCTCGAGGCCGCCGTCGGCGCGGCGGAACGAGAGCCCCGGGATGCTCGCGAGCTCGCGCCCCTCGGCGACTTCCTTGCACGTGTAGTCGAATTCCTCGCGCGCGACGAAGTCGATGGCCGCGGAGGCGCCGAGGGAACCCGCCGGGTCGACCGCCACCTTGGCGCCGACCATGCCGATCCTGATCCGCGGATTCTCCTCCTTCAGCAGCTCTGCCATCTTGGCGTCGGTCGGGAAGGACGGCGAGCTCGTGTGCATGATGACGAGGTCGTACTGGCGGGCGAGCGCCAGGACCTCCGACATCGGGGTGCCGTCGGCCGGCGCATCGAGCAGCCGGCTGCCGGGCACGAGCGCGGCGGGCTGCGCGAGCCAGGTCGGATACCAGAACGAGCGGATCTCGCGCTTCGCCTGGTAACGGGCGCCCGCGCCGCCGTCGAATCCGTCGAAGGAGGGGGGATGCAGGAACAGGGTTCTCATCATGACTGACATCCTCTGGAAATCGGACAGGCCGAGCCGTCACGCGCCACGCGGTAGCGGGCCTCGCGCCAGGTGACCTCGCGCGCGGCGAAGCCCCAGCACCAAAGAAGGAGCGCGAGCAGATCGCCGAGCGGCACCACCCAGAGCGCCGCCCAGGGCCCGGCCCCGCGCGCCTCTCGTCCGCTCGCAAAATGTAACACCAGGCGCAAGCCCCACGTGCCGGCGAGCAGGCCGAGCGTGAGCGGCGTTCCGGCGGCGAGCGCGCAGCCGAGGGCCGCCATCGGCAGGCTGAAGGTCAATCCCGCGCCGGCGTAGCCGCCGGGCCGCACGGCGCGGATCGTGCGCAGCCACCTGAGCTCGTGCTCGGCAAGCCGCGCGAAGCTGCGCTCATCGACCCAGCTGTCGACCGTGACCTCCGACAGCAAGGTTGAGAGCCCGCGGCGGCGGCTGAGCTCGCCCAGCCGGTAGTCGTCGGCCAGCTGATCGGCAATGGCCGGAAAGCCGCCGATCGCCTCGAGCGTGCTTCGCCGCAGCGCGATCGTCACCCCGGAGACGAAGTCGCGCGAACCGAACAGGCTCCCCACACGGACCGATGGGATGAACCAGTCGTTGATGAACAGTGCGCCGAGCTTCGACCAGATCCCGGTGCGGCCGCGGCGCGCGACCGGCAGCCCCCGATAGGGGCAGGTGACGATGCCGACCGAGGGCTCGGCCAGCGGGGCGGCCACCGCGGCGAGATGGCCCGGGGGCACCCGCACGTCGGAGTCGGCCAGCACGAGCCATTCGTGCCGGGCGGCGGACATCATATTGATGAGGTTGCTGACCTTGGCACTGGCGCCGTGGCGGCGCGGATCGACGACCACCTCAAGGTCGAGCCCGGGGAACTCCGCCCGGAGCCGGGAAACCACGCCGAGCGCCGGGTCCGCGGGATCCTGCAGTCCGAAGACGATCTGCAGGCCCGGGTAGGACTGCTCGCAGAAGGAGCGCAGGCAATGGTAAAGCTCAGGCTCGGCCCCGCAGAGCGGTTTCAGGACGCTCACCGGGCGCAGTCCGGCTGCGGTCCGCGGCCGGCTGTTGCGGCGAAGCCGCACCGCAAAGACGGCGATCGCCGCATACCCGAGCGCGGCGGCGGTGAGTATCGTGCCGATCGAGGTCATGACTGCCTGGGCAGTTACAGTGACCGTGGAGCCGGTTATCATGCGCAGAGGATTGCCTACATCGCGGGTCGCAATGAGCGAACGAGTCGGATGGTTTCAGGTCCATGAACGGGGCACATGGTACACGTTTGCCGACCGGCTGGGGGTGCTCCGGTGATGGATCAGGCTCATTCCGAGGCCCGACTGTGGGCCGGCAGCGACACGCGCGCCGACGCCGAGTCGCTGATCCTCGTCGACGAGGCGGACCGCGAGGTCGGCTACATGAACAAGGACCGCTGTCACGACAAGCCGGGGCTGTTGCATCGCGCGTTCTCCCTGCTCATTTTCAACGACCGGGGGGAGCTGCTCTTGCAGCGCCGCGCCGGCACGAAGCGGCTGTGGCCACATTACTGGTCGAACAGCTGCTGCAGCCATCCCCGCCGCTCCGAGAGCATGGAGACGGCGATTCACCGCCGGCTCCACGAGGAGCTCGGCCTGAGGTGTCCGTTGCACTTCCTGTTCAAGTTCAAGTACCAGGCGCAGTTCGACGGCGTCGGGGCCGAGCACGAGCTGTGCTCGGTGTTCATCGGGCGCAGCTCCGCCAGGGTGCGCGCCGACCGCAGCGAGATCTCGGACTGGCGCTGGGCGAGCCCGGAATCTCTCGAACAGGAGATGCGCGACAGCGGCGCAGCGCGCTTCACTCCGTGGTTTACCCTGGAATGGGAACGGATCTGGCGGGAACATCGGCCTGCGCTGCGGGCGTTACAGGCTCAGCGGTAGGGGGCCTCGGGAACCTTGGGCTCGAGCCGCTCCCCGCGGGGAGCCGGCCGCGGGGCCCGTAGGCGCAAATACAGGAGTCGGATATTGGGTATTCCAGTCATTCAGAAGTACCGCGTCGCCCGCTACATCCTGACGCGGAAGCTCCGCGGGGAGAAGCGCTATCCGCTGGTGCTGATGCTCGAGCCATTGTTCCAGTGCAATCTCGCCTGCGCCGGGTGCGGCAAAATCGATTATCCGAAGGAGATCCTGCAGCAGCGGCTCTCGGTCGAGCAGGCGCTCGGGGCGGTCGATGAGTGCGGCGCGCCCATGGTCTCGATCCCCGGGGGCGAGCCCCTGATTCACAAGGAGATGCCGCAGATCGTGGCCGGCATCGTCGACCGCAAGCGTTTCGTCTATCTGTGCACCAACGCGATCCTGCTCTCCAAGCACATCGACGAGTACACCCCCTCGCCCTATCTCACCTTCTCCATCCATCTCGACGGCAATCGGGAGCGCCATGACGAGTCGGTCTGTCTGGAAGGCGTGTTCGACAAGGCGGTGGCGGCGATCCGGCTCGCGCGTTCCAGGGGCTTTCGCGTGACGATCAACTGCACGCTGTTCCAGCACGAGAATCCGGACGATGTCGCCGACTTCTTCGACATGGTGACGACGCTCGGCGTCGAGGCGATCACGGTTTCCCCGGGCTACAGCTATCAGCGGGCGCCCCGGCAGGACGTGTTCCTCGGGCGCAGCGCGAGCAAGCAGCTGTTCCGGGACATCTTCAAGCGCGGCCGCGACCGCGGAGCGCGCTGGCCGTTCAACCAGTCGCCGCTGTTTCTCGATTTCCTCGCCGGCAACCAGACCTATCAGTGCACCCCCTGGAGCACCCCGACCTACAACATCTTCGGCTGGCAGCGCCCGTGTTACCTGCTGACGGGCGAGGGGTACGCCAAGAGCTTCCGCTCCCTGATGGA
>JAKAZP010000271.1 GCA_021815905.1 Pseudomonadota bacterium
GCCGGATGCACTCCGGGGAATTTTCCTGCTGATCAGGGCGGGAACGCATCTGCCGACCGTCCTCAACCCTCACGCCAACCCGCCTCGGATTCGCCGGCGGTACGGGCGGGCTCGGGGTAGCGGCGCGCTCAGGAGAGAACGCGCGCGAGAAAATCGGCGACGTCCGAAATCTCGGCCGCCGGGACCTCGTGGCCGGCGGAATAGCCGTGCCACTCGATCGGATGGCCGCGCTCGCGCAGCAGGTCGCGCGCGATCTCCCCCTCGCGCAGGCTCACCACCGGGTCCTCGGTTCCATAGCCCATGAAGACCGGGGTGCGCGCGTTCGCCGCCTGGCGCTCGGCGTCGAAGGTCGAGACGATGAGGCGGTAACCCGAGAGCACGACGATGCCGGCGAGCCTCTCGGGAAAGCGCGGACCGGCGAACAGCGACATCGCCCCGCCCTGGGAGAATCCCGCGAGCACCAGGCGACCCTCGGCGATGCCGCGCTCGCGCTCGCGGCGCAGCAACGCGCCGACGGCGGCGCAGGAGCCGCGGATGGCGTCCTCGTCCTGCTGCTGCTGCCGGTCGATGTGGCGCAGGTCGTACCAGCCGCGCATCCGCTCGCCGTTGCAGAGCGTGATGGCCCGATACGGCGCGTGCGGAAAGATGAATCTCAGCGGCGGCGCTCCCGCGCGCGTCAGCTGCGGCACGAGGGGCGCGAAATGGTGTCCATCGGCCCCGACCCCGTGCAGCCAGAGCACCGCGGCCGTAGGATGCGCGCCGGTCTCGACCTCCACGGTCTCGAGCAGGGGGGGTGTCAAATCGTGTCCTTCCACCGGCATGCCCGGATCGGATCCCGCTGGGAAAGCGCGTCTCGCGGAGCGTGTCTCGGAGGGAGGAAGGATACCGCAGCCCACGTCACCGCACCGGCGTTGCGCCTCAGGCCTCGCGTTCGCGCGCGAGGTACTCGCGCACCGCGACGCGCTCGATCACGCGTCCCGCCTGCATCACCACCACCTCGTCCACGAGTTGCGCCAGACCGCTCAGGCGGTGCGTGACGAGCAGCAGCGTGCGTCCGCGCGCGGCCGCGGCGAGCGCCGCGTACAGGTCGCGCGCAGTGCGCGCATCCAGGCCTTCGGTCGGCTCATCGAGCACGAGCACCGGGGCGTCCTGAAGGAGCGCCCGGGCGATCGCGATTCTTCGGGCTTCGCCTCCCGACACCCGTGCACCGCCCTCACCGAGCGGGGTGTCGTAACCTTGCGGAAGCGAGGCGACGAACCGGTCCAACTGAGCGGCGGCGACCGCCCGCTCGATCTGCGCGGCGTCCGCCTCCGGGGCGGCGAGCCGCAGATTCTCGAGCAGCGACTGATCGAAGAGCACCGTCTGCTGCGCGATCACCGCGATGCGGCGGCGGAGCGCATCGCCCTCGAGCGCCTCGAGCGGTTGACCTCCGAAGAGCACGCGTCCGCTTTGCAGCGGGTAAAATTTCACGAGCGCCGAGACGAGCGAGCTCTTGCCCGCGCCGGAGGCGCCCACCACCGCCACGCGCGCGCCGGGCGAGAGCTCGAGGTCGACGTGATCGAGCGCCCACGGCACACCCTCGCCATATCGCAGACAGGCGCGCTCGAACGCGATCGCCGGATGCGCGCAGAGCGCCGCGGACGGCTCGGGCTCGAGGAACGGCGGCGGCGTATCCGCGAGGCCGAAGACGCGCGCGCCGGAGGTGAGCGTCGAGGACCACCGGGTGAGCGCCTCGGAGAGCGGACCGAGCACCTCGAAGGATGCCGGCACGAGGAGTGAGAGCATGACGAGGAGCGCGGGCGCGAGATTGCCGCGATGCGCCGGCGGCAACGCCAACACCAGCACTGCGAGCAGCGTCAGCTGCGCCACGAGCCCGGTGAGAGCCCCGCTCGTCGCCTCGAGCCGCTCGAGGCGCCTGCGGCGCGCATCGAGACGCATCGCCAGGGAGTCGATGCGCGCATGGTGCGCGTCGACGCCGCCCCAGGCGAGCAGCTCCGCGTGGCCGCGCAGCGCATCGAGCAGCAGACCGCGGAGCGCGGCGGACTCGATCACCGCCTGCGCGGCATCGGCCGCGGCGCGGCGCTGGATCCAGGCGGGCAGCAGCACACCCGCGAGCAGCGCCCCGGTGAGCAGCGCGCCCGCGGCGGCGGGCAGCACCATCAGGCAGAGCAGGAGTGCCGCGGCCACGCTGAGCACCGCCACCGAGGCGGGCACGATCACGGCGAGGTAGAAATGCTCGAGCGCATCGATGTCGGCGCGCAGCCGCGCGAAGAGCTCGGCGCTGCGCAGCGCCGCGAGCCGCGCCGGCGCGAGCGGAATCAGGCGGCGAAAGAGCCACACGCGCAGCCCCGAGAGGCCGCGCAAGGTCGCCTCGTGGGTGACCACACGCTCGCCGTAGCGGCCGCCGCTGCGCAGGATGGCGAAGGCGCGGATCGCCGCGGCCGGGGTGTAGTAGTTGATGGCGAGCCCGCCCGCTCCGGCGAGCGCCATGGAGGCGATGAACCAGCCCGAGACGGCCATGAGGCCGATGGCCCCGAGGGCCGCGAGCACCGCGAGCGCGGCGCCGCCCAGCATCCAGCGGCGCTGCGGCCGCAGCAGCGCGAGCAGACGCCGCAACATCGGCGATTGCAGCGCGCTCAAGACTGCTCCGCGCGCCGCAGCGCCGAATACTCTCCCCCTGCGCGGTCGAGCTCCTCCGGCGTGCCCTGCTCGACGATGCGCCCCTCGCGCAGGACCGCGACCCAGTCCGCCGAGCGGGCCGCGCTCAGGCGGTGGGCCGCCACGAGCACCGTGCGCGTGGCGGCCGCGGCGCGGATGATTCGCTCCACGTCCCGGGCGCTCCCGGCATCGAGATGCGCCGTGGGCTCATCGAGCAGCCAGAGGTCGGCGCTCTCGCGCAGCAGCGCGCGCGCGAGCGCGAGCCGCTGCAGCTCCCCGCCCGAGAGCCCGAGCCCGCGCTCGCCGAGCGTCGTGTCCCAGCCCGCCGGCAGCCGCTCGAGCACCGGCTCGAGACCGCTGCCACGGACCGCGCGCGCGAGCGCGCGCTCATCGGCGTAAGGGGCGGCGAGCAGCAGATTCTCGCGCACGGTGCCTTCAAAGACGTGGCTCTGCTGCGGCACCCAGGCCACCCGTGCCCGCCACTGCGACGGATCGAGCGTGGCGAGGTCGGTGCCGTCGACGAGGATGCGCCCGCGCTCCGGGGAGTCGAAACCCAACAGCAGGCTGATCAACGTGCTCTTGCCCGAGCCCGTCGCGCCCACCAACGTCGTCACCCGGCCGGCTTCGAGCACCAGGCTCATCTCGCGCAACGCCGCCTCCCGTCCCGGGTGGGTGTAGCGGATGCGCTCGATGCGGATCGCGGGTGCGCCAGGGGATCTCGCGGGCGTCGCGCCGCGCTGGCCGGCGCCGGTGTCCGGGGGGAGATCCTCGAGCGCCGAGAGCCGCTCGGCCGCCGCCAGCGCATCCATGCGCGTGTGCCGCAGCGCACCGAGCGAGCGCAGCGGCGAGTACAGCTCCGGCGCGAGCAGCAGCACGAACAGGCCCGCGCGCAGGTGCAGCTCGCCCCAGAGGAGCCGGAAGCCGATCAGCACGGCAATGATCGCGATGCTCACCATGGCGAAGAACTCGAGCACCAGTGCCGACAGAAACGCGATGCGCAGCACCTGCATGGTGAGCCGCCGATACTCCTCGCTCTCGCGCTCGAGCAGGAGCGCAACGCGCTCCGCGGCACCGAGCTGACGCAGCGTGACGAGGCCGCCGAGCGCATCGATGAAGGCCGCCCCGAGCCGGGTGAGCTGGGCGTAGCGGCGCTCGCTCGCGCCTCCGGCGGCCCTGCCGACCAGCACCATGAACAGCGGAATGAGCGGAGCGCTGAGCAGCAGGACGAGCCCGGAGAGCCAGTCGACGGGGAAGACCGACAGCGTGAGCAGGAGCGGCACGAGCGCCGCGGCGCTCAGCTGCGGCAGGTAGCGGGCGAAGTAGTTGAGGATGGCTTCGATGCCATCGACCAGCCGGGTGATGAGATCGCCGCTCGCCTCGGCGCGCAGTCCGTAGGGGCCGCGGCGCTCGCTCGCACGCAGGACTCGCGCGCGCAGCTCGCGCGAGAGACCCTGTGCCGCGCCGAATGCGCTCTGCCGGGCTCGAATGCCGAGCCCGAAGCGCGCGAGGGCGAGCAGGAGCAGAATCAGGCCCTGCGGCCAGAGCCGCTCGAGGCGCGCGCCCGCGAATACCGCCCGCTCGAGCAACCCGGCGAGCACCCACGCCTGGGCGAGGAGCGCGAGTGCGCCGAGCGCCGTCAGGAGCGCGGTGCGCGCGAGCGGACCGCGGATTCGGCGTGCTTCCCTGCGAAGCCAATCGGTGGCCGCGTGGCCGGCGTGCCGATCGCGGGCCGCCGGCGCCGGCCAGA
>JAKAZP010000272.1 GCA_021815905.1 Pseudomonadota bacterium
GGCGCCGGCGTGCGCGGCCTCGACCGCGGCAGCGGCGATCTGCTCGGGAGTCACCGGGCAGTGCGGGCTCTTCGTGACCTTGGAGTCATCCCCGGTCACCGCGCAGGTGATCATGACCTCAGGATTCATGTGGCCGACCTCGAAGGGATCTGCGGGCCTTAGATATTATGATGACGATAATATAGCGCGGCCGCCCCATGCCCGCAACGGTCCCGGGAGCGATGCGCCCGCCGCGAGGCGCCGGCGCGCGCCGGCCTCGCGCGCGGCCCGCGGCGCCTGCGCTAGACTCCCGGCAGACTCCATGACGCGGCATGGAGATGAGAGAGGAGCGAGCCATGAAGATCGGTGCCGTTTACCCGCAGATCGAGCTGGGCGGCGATCCTGAGGCCGTGCGTCGCATCGGCACCTCCCTCGAGGCGCTCGGCTACGATTACCTGCTCAGCTACGATCACGTCCTCGGCGCGGCGCACGAAGGGCGCGAGCCGAAGCTCACCGGACCCTACACCGAGCGAGATCCCTTTCACGATCCGCTGGTGATGTTCGCGCACCTCGCGGCGCTCACGCGCCGTCTCGAGTTCGTCACCGGGATCCTGATCCTGCCGCAACGGCAGACGGCGCTGGTCGCTCGTCAGGCGGCGGACGTCGACCTTCTCTCCGCAGGACGCCTGCGACTCGGGGTTGGCATCGGCTGGAACCACGTCGAGTACCAGGCGCTCGGACAGGATTTCAGGACCCGCGGCCGACGCGTGGAAGAGCAGGTGCAGCTGTTGCGAACGCTCTGGAGCGAGCCGCTCGTGAGGTTCGACGGCAGCTTCGATCGCATCGATCGCGCCTGCATCAATCCCCGCCCGAGGCGCCGCATTCCGATCTGGTTCGGCGGCTTCGTCGAGGCGGCCTACCGGCGCGCGGCGCGGCTCGGGGACGGATTCATCTTCTCAGGCGGAGCCGGCGATCGGGTGACCGGGGCGTGGCGGCAGATCGAGGGCGCGTTGCGCGAGGCCGGGCGCGATCCGTCGACTTTCGGCAGGGAGTTGATCATCGGCAGAGCGGACAAGACGCCCCAGGAGGTCGCGCGGCGCATCGAGCGGTGCCGCGAATGGGGCTGCTCGCACGTGGCCATCGACACCATGGGCAAGGGATTCCCGACCTCCGAGGCGCATCTCGAATTCCTGTCCGAGGCGCTCCGCTGTCTCGGGAACTGAGTCGCAGAGGAAACAGCAGCCGTGTCGCCGGATTACGATGTCCTCGTCTCGGGCGCCGGGCCCGTAGGCCTGACGCTCGCCATGGACCTTGGCCGCCGTGGCGTGCGGGTCGGCGTGGTCGAGCGACGGCGGCGCGGCGAGCCGCCGAGCGTCAAGTGCAATCACGTGGCGGCCCGCTCCATGGAAGCCTTCCGCCGGCTCGGCGTCGCCGACGCCGTGCGCGGCGCGGGACTGCCCGCGGACTATCCGAACGACTGCGTCTACCGCACCACGGCCACCGGTCTCGAGATCACGCGCATTCCCATTCCCTCGCGCGCCGAGCGCCTGAGCGGCTTCGAAGGTCCGGACACCGGGTGGCCGACTCCGGAGCCTCCTCATCGCATCAACCAGATCTATCTCGAGCCGGTGCTGTTCGCGCACGCGTTGCAGAGCCACAACGTCGCGATCTCGAGCGAGGCCGAGCTGATCGAGGTCGGCCAGGACGCGACGACGGTGCACTGCCGGGTGCTCGATGTGCGCACCGGCGATACGCGCACGCTCACGGCCCGATATCTCGTCGGGTGCGACGGCGCGCGATCGCTCGTGCGCGCCTCGATCGATGCCAAGCTGGTCGGCGATCCGGTCATTCAGCGCGTCCAGTCCACGTACGTGCGGGCGCCCCGGCTGCTCGGTCTCATTCCCGGCAGACCGGGCTGGATGAATCTTTCGCTGAATCCGCGCCGCTGCGGCAACACCATCGCGATCGACGGACGGGAGACCTGGCTCATCCACAGCTATCTCTACGAGCACGAGCAGGACTTCGGTGCGCTCGATCGGAATGCCTCGATCCGCACCATCCTCGGAGTCGGCGCCGACTTCGAGTATCAGGTGCTCGGCAAGGAGGACTGGATCGGCCGGCGCCTGGTCTGCGATTCCTTTCGGGATCGCCGGATCTTCCTCTGCGGCGACAGCGCGCACATCTGGGTGCCGTACGCGGGGTACGGCATGAACGCCGGCATCGCCGATGCGATGAATCTCTCGTGGCTGCTCGCCGCACGCCTCGCGGGCTGGGCGAGCGAAGGCGCGCTGGATGCGTACATGGCCGAGCGCGGTCCGATCACCGAGCAGGTGTCGCACTTTGCGATGAATCACGCGCTCGCGGCGCTCAAGCACCGGCGCGAGGTGCCGGCGGACGTCGAGGCGTCCGGCGAACGCGGGGAGCGCGCTCGGCGCGAGTTCGGCGCGGCCGTGTACGCGCTCAACGTGCAGCAGTATTGCTGCGGCGGCCTGAACTTCGGCTACTTCTACGACCGCTCGCCGATCATCGCGTACGACGGCGAGCCTCATCCGGGGTACACCATGGCCGAGTTCACGGAATCGACCGTGCCCGGGTGCCGCACGCCGCATCTGTGGCTGCCTGGAGGCCGCTCGCTCTATGATGCCGCCGGCCTCGGGTTCATGCTGCTGCGATTCGACCCGCGCATCGACGTGTCGGCGCTTGTGTCGGCGGCAGCGTCGCGGCGGGTACCGCTCGCGGTGCTCGACATCAGCCCTGCGCAGCGCCCGGCGGTCTATCGCGAGGCGCTCGTGCTTTCGCGTCCGGATCTTCACATCGCCTGGAGGGGCAACGCCGCGCCGCGCGACGCGCCCGGGCTCATCGACAGGTTGCGCGGGGCGCGGGCCGGCTGAGGTCCGTCATCGCCGCTTGCAATCGCGCCGAAAGTAATTATGATGTTAATCATATCCGCGACCGGGCGGGGGATCGGCTTCGCGCGCGCCGCGGGGGAATTCAAGGAGCGCTGATGGCGCACGTGATGATCGAGTATTCCGCCGGGCTGCGTGAGCGGCTCGACGTCCCCGCGTTTCTCGCCGCGGTGCACCAGGCGGCGCTCGCGACCGGCGTCTTTCCCATCGGAGGCATGCGCACGCGGGCCTGCGCGGCCGAGGACTACCGGGTCGCCGACGGTCATCCGGACAACGGTTTCGTGCACGTGAGCATCAAGGTCGGTCACGGGCGGGATCTCGCGACGCGCAAGCGCGCCGGCGAGGCGATATTCGACGCCGTGTGCCGCCACCTCGCGCCGCTTTTCGAGCGCGCGCCGCTCGGCATCTCGCTCGAGATGCAGGAGATCGATCCGGTGCTCACGTTCAAGAAGAACAACCTCCACGAGTACGTCAAGCGCCGCCGCGGCGCGGCGCCGACGCAACCGTGAGCGCGCTCGAGGCGAATCTCGCCAGGGTGGCCGGGGCGCTCGAGCGGTTCCGCTCCGAGCCCTTGGCCCATTTCATCGCCGGAAAGCGGCAGCGGGGCTCGAGCCGGGAGTTGCTCGACAATCTGTCGCCCGTCGACGGGCGCGTGATCAATCAGGTGGTCTCGGGGGATGAGCGCGACGTCGACGCCGCCGCGGCCGCCGCCGAATCGGCCTTCCCGGCCTGGCGCGGCACCTCGGGCGAGCGGCGGCGCGCCATCCTGCACGATGTGGCGGATGCGATCGAGGCCCGGCGCGAGGAGATCGCGCTGATCGAGTGCATCGACACCGGTCAGGCGCTGCGCTTCATGAGCGGCGCGGCGCTGCGCGGGGCGGAGAACTTCCGCTTCTTCGCCGATCGCGCGCCCGGAGCCTGCGACGGACTCTCGTTGCCCGCCGCGCAGCACATGAACTACACGCTGCGCCAGGCGATCGGGCCGGTCGCGGTGATCACGCCGTGGAATACGCCGTTCATGCTCTCCACCTGGAAGATCGCGCCCGCGCTCGCCGCCGGATGCACGGTGGTGCACAAGCCCGCGGAGTGGAGCCCGCTCACGGCCACGCTGCTCGCCGAGATCATGACCGAAGCGGGCGTTCCCCCGGGGGTCGTCAACGTGGTGAATGGAATCGGCGAGCGCACGGGGAGACTCCTCACGGAGCACCCGGGCATACGCGCCACCGCCTTCATCGGCGAATCGAGGACCGGCAGCCTGGTCATGAGCCAGGGCGCACCCACCCTGAAGCGCGTGCACCTCGAGCTCGGGGGCAAGAACCCGGTGGTCGTGTTCGCGGACGCGGACCTCGAGCGCGCGCTCGATGCCGTCGTCTTCATGATCTACAGCTTGAATGGCGAGCGCTGCACCTCCTCCAGCCGGCTGCTCATCGAGCGCTCCATCCACGACCGGTTCATGGACCGCCTGGCGGAGCGCGTCGCGCGGCTCAAGGTGGGCCATCCGCTCGATCCGGC
>JAKAZP010000273.1 GCA_021815905.1 Pseudomonadota bacterium
GCGAGGCGATCGTTGATCAACGGCAGGTTCAGGACCAGGTCGGCCGCCGAATTGGGATCGCCGTGCGCCGTAACCCCGTACGTCGCACTGGCATCGCCCGAGGTCTTGTTCAGCACGGGCTTATTGGTGATGTAGCGCACCGCGCCGGCTTCGGCGCCGCCGCCGAACAGCGTGCCCTGCGGACCTTCCAGCACTTCGATGCGCTTCATGTCGACGAAGTAGATGTCGGCGTTGCGGCCGGGGAAGGTCATCGCCTGGTTGTCCAGGTACAGCGCGACATTGGGGAACGGCGCAATGGTGGCGCTCGACTGGTTGCCGGCATTGCCCGCCGAGAGGCCGCGCATGTAGATCTGCCCCTGGCCGGGCCCGTTCGAGGCGAGCTGGACGTTCGGCAGGTACTGCACGACCTGGTCGATGGTCTGCACGTTCAGCTGCTTCAATTGCTGACCGGTGATCGCCTGGATGGTGATCGGCACGCTCTGCAGGGACTGGCGCCGCCGCTGGGCGGTGACGGTGATCTCCTGGAGCACGTCCGGGTTCAGGTTCGCGGCATCGCTGGCGCCGGCGCCGGCCGGAGCCGGTTGCGGGGCTTCCGCGCCAAGGGCCAGTCCGCACAGGGCATGCGAGCCGAGCGCAATCATTACGGCGAGGGTGACTTTGTGATTGATTTTCAAGACGATCTTCCCCGAGAGTCTGGTCTGAAGAACGAGAGCGCGAGCCGGTGCGGCTCGATGGCCGCGACTATAGGCAGCGCTGTGTGACGGTCCGGTGAAGGATCGGTGTCAGTTTCGTGCAGATGTCACCTGGGTTGCACGAACACGGCGACGGGGAGAAGGTGCAGTGCGGGGGCACTCGGATCTGGGACCTGTCGAAGCCACGTCAATGGACTGACGAGGCCGCCCCGCGCCATTCGGAGGGCGCCGGGGGGGAGATCGCCGTTCGGATGGAAAATGAGGCCCGTGTCTGGCGGCTGCAGCGACAGCGTTACGCCGATCGCAGGAGCGGGCCGAATCGGTGCAGCGGCGCGTGCCTGCTGAGGGTGCCGTCCGGGCGCCGGTTCAGTCGCTCACGCGTGCTGCCGGGACATGAGCCGCTGTTCCACGAATTGCTCCGCGGACTTCAGATTTGCAAGTGCCGCGGCGTCGGTCTCGGCGATCTCGATGCCGAACGTTTCGCTCACCGCGACGGCAAAGTGCAGGGCGTCCATGGAGTCAAAATCGAACTGGTCGCGCAGGTTGCGCACTGGATCGACGCCGTCCGGATCGATGTCCGGTGCGACGCCGGTGAGCAGCGCGAGCAGCTGGGTGTGAATCTGGTTTCGGTCCATGGGGATGGGCTCCGCGGATCAGAGGGATTGCGGATCGGCGAGCAGATCGGCGACCGTGCGCAGAAAACGGGCACCGGAACGACCGTCGGTCACCCTGTGATCGGCGGCGAGGGTCAGTGTCAACACGGCGCGCACGGCGAGTTGCCCCTCGTTGACCCAGGGGCGCTCGCGGATGGCACCGGCACCCACGATGGCGACCTGCGGCGGGTTGATGATGGGGTAGAGGACGTCGACTCCGTCGGCGCCCAGGCTCGTCAGGGTGAGGGTGGCGGCGGTGAATTCCCCGGAGCGCAGGTGTCCGGCGCGTACCCGCTCGACGAGCGCGCTGAACTCGTGCATGAGGGTGGGCAGATCCTTCAGGTGCGCGTCGAGGAGTGCCGGTGCCACCAGGCCGCCGCCGCGGAGGGCGATGGCGGTGCCGAGGTGCACGGCGGCAGCCGGATGGAATCGACCGTCGCGGAAGGTGCCGCTGAAACCCTCGAGGCGAGCGGCCGCGAGCGCCACGGCCTTTGCGATCAGTACGCCCTCGAGGAGCCGGTCTTTCACGGTGTGCGCCGCGTTGTAGCGCGTCACCCATTCGCGTGCCGGACCGAAGTCGACGTCATGCGCAAGATAGTAGTGGGGGATCTCGCGTTTCGAGCGTGCCATGGTTGCGCCGATGGTGGCGCGCATTGCGACCCGCGCGTCGCTCGAGCCGGCCGGGGCGCCTGCCGCCAGCTTCTCGACCTCGGCGACGTGCACGATGCCGCCGCCGGCAGCGTGTTCGAGGGCCGCGAGCGGCACTCCGAGTTCATGGGCGCGACGTCGGGCCGCCGGAGACATCCGCGTTCGAGTGGCATGCGTCTCAGCGGAAGTCGGAGTCACGCGCTCCGAGGCCACTGGTGTCGGCGGACTGGTCACGGCCGGAGTGACCGGTGGCGCCGGTGCAGCGGCGGAATGGGGACCTGTCTCGACGTCCAGGCGGGCGAGGGGGTGTCCGACCGGCACATGGGTACCGGGCTGCACCAGGTGTCGGAGCACCTGACCGTCGTCGTAGGATTCGATGTCGATGAGTCCCTTGGTGGTCTCGACCGTGGCGAGCGGCTCGCCGCGGCGAACCCGATCGCCGGGCTGCTTCAACCATTGCGTGAGCGTCGCGCCCTCCATGTCGGCGCCGAGTGAGGGCAGCACGAAGTCGACGTCCATCAGGTGCTCCCGCCGCCGGCAAGCACCGCACGAATCGCGGTCACGATGCGCTCGGCGCTGGGCAGCGCGGCCTCTTCGAGATGCTTCGCGTAGGGGACCGGCACTTCTGCGGTGCACACCCGCGCCGGTGGTGCATCGAGGTCATAGAAGGCCTGCTCGATGATGCGGCTGATGATTTCGGCCGACAGACTGCCGCTGCGCCAGCCTTCGTCGACCACCACAGCCCGGCGGGTGCGCCGCACGCTCTCGAGGAAGGTTGCGTCATCGAGCGGGCGCAGCGTGCGCAGATCGATCACTTCGGCTTCGATGCCTTCTCGGGCCAGGGTTTCGGCAGCGTCGAGGCATTTGTACAGGCTCCACCCGTAGGTGATGAGCGTGACGTCCCGTCCGGGCCGGCGGATGGCCGCGTGGTCGAGATCGACCTGGCGGACACCGGGTCTGAGCGTACCCTCGAGGTTGTAGAGATAGAGATGTTCGAACAGCAGGACCGGGTCCGGGCAGGCAAGCGCCGCGCCGAGCATGAACCGCGCATCCTCGAGCGTCGCGGGCACAGCGATCCGCAGTCCGGGGATGTGTGCGTACCAGCCTTCCAGACTGTGCGAGTGCTGCGCCGCGAGCTGTCGACCGGCGCCGGTCGCCAGACGGATCACGAGCGGAACATTCAGCTGGCCGCCGGACATGTGACAGAGGGTTGCCGCATTGTTCACGATCTGATCGAGGGCGAGCAGACTGAAGTTCACCGTCATGATTTCGACGATGGGGCGCATCCCGCCGAGCGCGGCCCCGATGCCGGCGCCGACGAACGCAGATTCCGAGAGTGGCGTGTCGCGAATGCGCTCCGGTCCAAACTCCTCGAGCAGTCCTTTGCTGACCGCGTAACTCCCTCCGTAGCGGCCGACATCCTCGCCCATGAGGAAAACGCGCGAGTCGGCTGCGAGGGCGCCGCGCAGCGCCTCGCGCACCGCGTCGCGATAGGCGATCCTGGCCTCGGGCTCAGGTGGTGCGTTCGGCGTAGACATACCGCTCCAGATCGGACACCGCTTCCCAGGGAGCGCTTTCGGCAAACTGCACGGCGGCGTCGACTTCGGTCAGGGCGTCGCTCTCGAGTCGCCGATAGTCGTCTTCGCTCATCAGACCGGACGCCCGCAGACGCGTGCTCAGGGTGACGATGGGGCCCTTCTTCTGCCACGCGTCGATTTCCGCCTTGTCTCGATAAAGTTGCGGATCGAACATGGAGTGGGCGCGGAAGCGATAGGTGCGCATCTCGAGCAGGGCCGGCGCGCCGTCGCGACGCATTTTTTCGACGGCGTCGCGGACGGCGGACTCGACCGCGAGCACGTCCATGCCGTCGACGGCCCGGGCCTCGATCCGGTAGGCGCCCGCTTTCGCCGTGACGTCGGTCTCGGCCTGCGCCCGCTGCAATGCGGTGCCCATCGCGTACAGGTTGTTCTCGCAGATGAACAGGACGGGCAGTGTCCAGAGCGAGGCGAGATTGAGCGATTCGTGGAACTCGCCTTCGGCCACGGCCCCATCGCCAAAGAAGCAGACCGCGACGTCGGTGCGGGCCTGCAGCTTCGCGGCGAGTGCCAGGCCCACGGCGATCGGCAGCCCGCCGGCGACAATGGCGTTGCCGCCGAAGAAGCGGCGTTCGGCGTCGAAGAGATGCATCGAGCCGCCGCGGCCGCGGCTGCAGCCGCTCTGCTTGCCATAGAGCTCCGCCATCAGTCGGGTCATCGGAATGCCGCGGACGATGGCATGTCCGTGCTCTCGGTAGGTCGCCACGATCGCATCGGAGTCGCGCAGGGGCGTAAGCGCACCGACCGCAACGGCTTCTTCCCCGTTGTACAGAT
>JAKAZP010000274.1 GCA_021815905.1 Pseudomonadota bacterium
CTGCCGAGACGAACCCGATGAGCACACCGTCCGAGGACACCACGGGCGCGCGGCGGACCCCGCGCGCGCGCAGATGGCCCACTGCCGCCCCGACCGAGTCCTGTTCCGCGATGACGAGGGGATGCGGTGTCATGATCTCCCCGGCACTGATACTCGAGAGATCCTCCGTCCGCGTGACCCGCGCGCACACGATGTCCCGGTCCGTGATGATGCCCGCCACACGCGGTCGCTGCGGATCGCCCTCGGTAATCACGACCGCCCCCACGTGCCGCTCCCGCATCAGCCGCGCGATATCCGAGAGAGGCGCCCCGGTGGGCGCGGCGACCGGCGGGCGGCTGCAGAGACTGCCGACGTTCATGATCCCCTCCACGGCGCTGTTGGGTCACCGCAAGTTCGACACAGCGGGACGGGCCCGCCAATGCGTATCAATGCGGATGGCGCACCGCCACCGGAGGTGATTATGGTGACGGCCGTGAAGATACGCGATCTATACTCACCCCAGCCGCAGACCGCCTTCCGCGACGAGCCTCTCGCCGATGCGGCGCGGCTCCTGTGTGATCGGCACGTGGGCGCCCTGATCATCGTGAAGCGTGGCGATCCGCTGCGCCATCCGATCGGCATCCTGACCGACCGCGACATCGTGCGCGGGGAGATACGCCGCGGGGCCGACCTGTATCTGCTCACGGTGGGGGAGATCATGACGCCCGATCCGCTCGTGCTGCGCACCGATCTCGGGCTGACCGAGGCCATCGGGGCCCTGAATGCCCGCTGCGTCCGCCGCGCCCCGGTCGTCGATGCTTCCGGAGCGCTGCTCGGCATCGTGGCGCTCGACGATCTGCTGCCCGCGGTCGCAAGCGAGCTGATGGAGCTCGCCAGCCTGATGGGCGCCCAGGCAGGCCACGAAGGCCGGCGCTGACTATTGCCGCGCGGCGGCGGCGCTCAGCTGGTGGTGCTGGGCGGCGAGACTCAAGAGCACGCCTCTGTCAACGGGGCGCACGGGCCTGCTGTCGCACCGCCGCAGCCCATCGAGCGCCTCGGCGACCCGGTCGGGTGTCCCAAGGTCACTCCAACCGCACTCCGGCGCGCTCAGCACCCGCAGACAGGCCTCCTGCCCCTGCAGCACCGAGCGCGAAAAGTCGAGCTCCGGCAGCAGCCGATAGAGCGCCGCCAGAGCCTCATCGGGCCGCCGCCCCCCCGGCGTGGCACGAAGGGCCGCATGCATGGCGGCAACGATATCCGGGCAGCGCTGCTCGAAGAGCGTGAGCAGCGCCGGCGCATCCGCCGCGATGATGAACGTGTTCCAGAGCGCCCCCTGCTGCACCAGCGCCGCCGCGCACATCGCGTCCGGCTTCTCCACGAACCGCTCCACCCCGTGATCGGTTCGTCCCTCCTCGAGACGGGGCACGATGTATCCGAGCTGCGTATCCGCGCAGCGCGGCTCGAGCCCGAGCAGCACGATCTGCGGACGAGGGGTCCCGGACGGTGCCGCCGCGAAGCTGAGCGAGTGCGCGAGGCGCCACTCATCGCGCACATGATGGTCCGAAGGCAGCAGCACGACCCGCGCCTGCGGATCGCGCTCGAGAATCGTGAGCAGCGGCAGCAGCACTCCGTTGGCGGTGCCGCGGTTGTCGGGCTGCACGATGATGTTGTCTCGGGGCACACCGCGCAGCTGATCGCGCCACCACTGCTCATGCTGCGCCGCGACGATCGGACAGATGCGTTCGAGATCGGCGATGCGTGACGCGCGCTCGATCGCCTCCTGCAGGAGCGAGGGGCCGCGCTCGAGCGAGCAGAACTGCTTGGGGATCGCCAGACCGCTGCGCGTCGTGGTGAGCCGTCTCAGCCGCCTGCCGTCTCCGGCCGCGAGGACGATGGCCCAGACACCGTTTGATTTTCTCATGCGGCCACTATCCTCTCGCAGCGCCCGCGAACGGGGCGCCGCGCTCTGGCGTGGGGAATCAACCAACGAGACGGAGCAAGCATACCGTCCGGCTGGCGCGAGCTTCACTACGTAATAGTATCTACCGAGTCACGAAGATGGCCAGAAGTTCCCCGAGATTTATTTTTCCGGGCGCCGCACGAGGATTGCACGAGGCAGACGTCATCGTGAGCGTGGCGATCGGTCTGCCCACTTCAAGCCAAAGGCCGCTCGTCCCCCGCCGCCGACGGGCTGGACGGCGGTGCCGCCGCCTCCTGTTGCGCTCCGGGAAGTTGCCCGCTCCCGGCATGCGCCTTTCCAACACGGACACTGACGTGCATGGCCGCAAGACGCTGATACAGTTTCCACTTGCGCCACAGCGGCACCCACCCGTACACCAGCGATTCGGCGGGGCGCCACAGCGCAAGCCAGGCGAGGATGATCAGACCCTCATCGAGCAGGCGGGACGTGCCGTGCGGGAGCAGAGTGGAAAAAATTCGCCGCGCGCTCATGCTGAGCAGGAAAATCACCGATCCGCCGAGCAGGGACAACTGTCCCAATTTCATCTGCTCGCGCAGAAGTCGGCGCGTGGAGCCCGCCATTCGTTGATAGTAGCGTCCCACGGCGCTGTGCAGGTCGGCTGTCAGGTCCGCGCCTTCGCTTGCGTGCACGATCAGCCGCCAGTGCCTCGCGCCGCGTTTGTCGCTGAACTCCTCTTCGATGAACTCCGCCGCCTCGCGATCGAGGTCTCGATCCCAGAAGGGGGAGGGATCGAGGGAGTTGAACATCTGCGCCAGGTTGTGCACGTGCACGCTCACAGTGGCGGTGCTCCGGTCGCGCCGCTCCCGGCGATGGCTCGCTGCGGCGCTCTGCGCACTCACGACCGCAGCACCGAGCGCACCTCGGCCACCGGCCGGGTGTTGAGGACATTGCGCCGGGTCACCCAGCCGCGGCGCGCCTGGCGGATCGCGCCATCGAGATTGGCCAGCTGATCGCCCGAGTGCGCATCGCTTGCGAGCGACAGGCGTACGCCACGCTCGACCGCGGCCTTGATGAGGCTGTCGGTCAGGTCGAGCCGAGAGGGCTGTCCGTTCACCTCGAGGCACCCGCCGCGCTCGCGCACCGCGTCGAATATCTTCCCGAAATCACAGACATACGGCTCACGCTCCCCGATCAGGCGGCCGCTCGGGTGGGCGAGCACCGAGGCGCGAGGCCTCTCGAGCGCCCGCAGAATGCGCCTCGTCTGCCTGCTCTCGGGGAGATCGAAGTGATCGTGGACGGCCACGACGACCACATCGAGGCGCTCGAGCGCTGCATCGGGCAGCGCGAGCTGCCCGTCCTCGAGGATATCCACCTCCGCGCCCTTGAGGATCGTGAAGCCTCGCAACGTCTCGTTGAGCGCATCGATGGCATCGGCCTGGCGGGCCAGCCGCTCGGCATCGAGTCCGTGGACGATGCCAAGGTGCTTGGCGTGATCGGTGATCGCGATATAGGACAGCTTCTGCGCCTGCGCGGCGGCCACCATGCGCTCGAGCGGATCCATTCCGTCCGAAGCGTCGGTGTGCACATGCAGGTCCCCCTTGAGATCCGTGCGTTCGATGAGCTCGGGCAATGCGTTGCGCGCAGCCGCCTCGATCTCCCCCCGATCCTCACGCAGCTCCGGCGGTATGAACGCGAGTCCCAGGGCCCGGTATACGCTCTCTTCGGTCGCTCCGGCCACTTGCCGCTTGCCATCGAACAGACCGTACTCGCTGAGCTTCCAGCCCCGCTCCTGAGCCATTCGGCGCGTGTGGACGTTGTGATCCTTGCTCCCGGTGAAATAATGCAGTGCCGCGCCGAAGCTGCGCTGCGGAACGACCCGTACGTCGACCTGCAGGCCATTGCGAAGGATACCGCTCGCCTTGGTCGCTCCGGAAGCGGAGATCTCGCGCAGATCGGCATACTCGCGCAGCGCCTCGAGCGGTTTGGCGCCTCGCCCGGCGCAGACGAGCACATCCAGATCCCCCACGGTGTCGCGACCCCGGCGATAACTTCCCGCGATCTCGACTCGAGAAACCCCCGGAAGGGAGGCGAGGTACGCGCGCAGGGGCTTCGCATACTGCGCCGCCACCGACCGCTGCAGCCGCCCGTTGGCCGGCTCACGCCTGGCAAGGGCAGCCTCGAGCCGCGATTGAATGCCCGCTCCGAAGCCGTGCACCGTCTTGAGCCGGCCCGCGGCGATGGCTTGCTCGAGATCCCGCCGGTTTGCGACCTTGAGCTCGCTCATCAGGGCTCGCACGCGCACCGGACCAAGGCCCGGCAGGCCGAGCAGCTCACGGGTTTGCGGCGGCACCTTGCGACGCAACGTCTCGAGTGCCTTCAGGCGTCCCGTATCGATGAGCTCGACGATCTTCTTCGCGAGATCCTCCCCGATGCCCGGTAT
>JAKAZP010000275.1 GCA_021815905.1 Pseudomonadota bacterium
GCATGATGTGCAGCGGATACGTGAGCTCGTCGGCATCGACCCGGATGAGTCCGCGCCGCACCCGGGTCAGATGCTCGTAGACGTTATCGATTTCCCACTCCGGACCGCTCACGCCGAAGTGCTTCGCGATGAGCGGCTGCACGTAGCGAACGAAGGCGCGGCTGCGGCCGATGATCATCTCGGTCAGCAGCGACTGGCTCTCCTCGAGGGCCATGCCGCGGTCGCGTCCGACGGGCTGATCGCGCCAGTCCTGCGGCAGCCCGAGGTCATACATGGCATGCCCGGTCTCGTGCAGCGCGCCGAGCAGCCCCGAGAACAGATCACCGGGATCGAGGCGGGTCGTGACCCGGATGTCCCCCGGCACCCCCTCCGTGAAAGGATGCTCGCTCTCATCGAGCCGGCCGCGATCGAAGGGGAAGCCGATCTGCTTCATCACCTCGACGATGAGCGCGCGCTGCTTGCCGGCGGGAAACCGGCCGGTGAGGGGCAGGAGCCGACGCCCCTCCTGAGCGGCGATCGCCTCTCGGATCAGGGACGGCAGCCGGCGCGAGAGCGCCTTGAACACGGCATCGATGTCGGCCGTCGTGATCCCCGGACTGAACTCGTCGACGAGGGCGTCGTACGGCGCCAGGTTGAGCGCCTGGCCGAGCAGCGCGGCCTTGTCGCGCACCAGGTGAACGACCTCCTCCAGGTGCGGCGCGAACAGCTCGAACTTGCCTTGCTGGCGGGCCTCGAGCCAGCGCACCTCGGCGCGCGAGGTCGACCTGGCGAGCCGGGAAATCAGCGAAACCGGAGTCGCGATCGCGTGGTCGCGCTGGCGGCGCATCTCGCGCAGATTCGCGATCTGCCAGTCCTGAAGTCCCTGAGTGCCGGCCTGCGCGCGATCGAGCAGACGGGTGATCCGCGGCGCGGTGAGCAGCGCGTGGTATTCGGTCTCGAGCGCGGCGAGCTGCTCTCCGCGGATGTCGGCGCTGCCGCGCGGCATCATCACGGCGGCGTCCCAGCGCAGGAGGGAGAGCGCGCCGCGAAAGGCGTGCAGGCGCTTGAACTCCTGTTCGAGCTGTTTGTAGGGCGAGGCTGACATGATCGGATCTCGTCGGTGGCTCCGCGGCAGGCCCAATGCGACCCCGAAATGGCTCCGAAGGAGCGCATTGGGCGCCCGGATCGGGCAGCCGGGAGCGGGAGAATGTGAGCCAGTTTACCACTCCGCGGGGCCCGAGCCCCTGCCGCCGAATACAAAACCTTTTATTTTCAAAAGCTTATGATCATCCGGGCGCCCCGCGAAGGCGCCGGACGGCACCCGGGAAGCTCAACTTCCGGTAAACTGCGCGGCCGTTCGGTCGGCTAAGCATGCAAACACGAGACTGGACTTGGACCACACCGAGGCTGCCCGGTGCCGCGCGTCTCAAGCGCTGGGGTCATTTCGGGGCTCCCTTTCTCCTCTTCCCGACGGCGGGAGGCGGCCTCGAGGAGCTCGAGCGGTTCGGCCTGCTCGCCGCGCTCGCGTCCACGATCGAGGCCGGGCGCATCAAGCTGTATTCGGTGGACGGGCTGCCGATCCGCTCGTGGCTCCTCGGCAGTCTCTCGCTCGAGCGCAGCGCTCGATTTCACGGTGAGTACGACGAGTTCCTGCGCGAGGAAGTGGTGCAGAGGATCCGCGAGGACTGCCTCAGCGCCTCGATCGAGATCGTGCTCGCGGGAGCCTCTCTCGGCGCCCTGACCGCGGTAGGAGCCCTGTGCCGGCATCCGGATGTCTTCCGGGGCGCGCTCGGACTGAGTGGCGTTTACGAGCTCGCGAGTCTGACGAGCCTGCCCCGCGCCCACGAGCTCGATTTCGCCTCACCGGTGACCTTCCTGCGGACTCAGGCGCAGGAGGATTCGGCGCCGTTGCCCGAGCTGCGCCGGCGACGAGTGCTGCTGGGAACGGGCGAAGGCGCCCTCGAGACGCCCGAGGAGTCCCGCCGCCTCGCCGCCGTGCTCGAGGCCCGCGGCGTGCCGCACACGCTCGAGCTCTGGGGCACCGCGCGCGATCACGACTTCCGGACGTGGCGGGAGATGCTTCCGAAATACGTGGACCGGCTGATCTGAGCTACATCCACGGCCAGCGTGCGACTACGATCCCGATACCGATCGAGACCAGAAGCAGCAGAGCGAGCGTGAGCCCGATGAGAAAGCGTCGCATGGCCGAAATCTTAACCTCGCGCGGGCGCTCGTGACGCTCAACGTCTGTCTGCTCGCATCCGAGGTGGCGCCGCTGTCGAAGACCGGCGGACTGGCGGACGTGACGGCGGCGCTGGCGAAGCATCTGCACGGCGCCGGACACGACGTGCGGCTGTTCACGCCGCTCTATGCCGCCGTCGACCGGCGCCGATTTTCCCCTCGGCCGATCGAGGGGCTGCGGGAGATTCCGCTCTCCGTCGGCCCGCATCATCATGTCTTCTCGGTGCTCGAGGCGACGCTGCCGGGCACGACGGCGCGCGTGCACCTCCTCGATTGTCCGGCTCTCTTCGACCGTCCGGCCCTCTACACGACCGATTCCGACGAGCACCTGCGCTTCCTCGCGTTCACCCGGGCGGTGCTGGACACCTGCCGGCGCATGCAGTGGTCACCGCAGATCCTGCACTGCAACGACTGGCACACGGCCTTCGGTCCGCTGCTCGTGAAGGCGGCCCACGAGGGCGATCCGCTGTTCGCGCGCACCCGCTCGCTGCTGACCATCCACAACATCGGCTATCAGGGAGTGTTCAGCTCGGCGGCCGTCGCCGATCTCGAGCTCGGCGCCAAAGCCTATCTTCTGCACCAGGACGATCTGCGCGCCGGCCGGATCAATCCCTTGCGCCACGGAATCCTGTACGCCGATGCGATCACGACGGTCAGCCCGACGCACGCGCGCGAGATCTGCACGGATCAGTACGGCATGGGATTGCAGGACACGCTGCGCATGCGCGAGAGCGCGCTCACCGGCATCCTGAATGGAGTCGATTACGACATCTGGGATCCGCGCTCCGATCCGTATCTGCCCCGGCACTACGACCCGGATTCGCTCGCGATCAAGGCGCAACTGAAGCGCGCCTTCCTCGAGCGCATGGGGCTCGAGGTGCCCGCGACCACGCCCCTCGCGGGCATCGTGAGCCGGCTGGCGCAGCAGAAGGGCATCGAGCTCATGTTCGAGTCGGTGCCGCAGGTGCTGCAGTGGCGCGAGCTCGCGCTCGTCGCCCTCGGGAGCGGGGAGGCGCAGTACGAGAGCTTCTTCGAGGACCTCGAGCAGCGCTTTCCGGGTCGCGTGGTCTTCCGGCGCGGATATGACGATGAGCTGTCCCACTGGATCGAGGCGGCGAGCGACATGTTCCTGATGCCGTCCCTGTACGAGCCGTGCGGGCTCAACCAGATGTACAGCCTTCGCTACGGCACGGCGCCCATCGTGCGGCGCACCGGAGGTCTCGCCGATTCCGTCGAGGACTACGACCCCGAGAGCGGCACGGGAACGGGGATCGTATTCAACGATTTCAACTCCGAGGCGCTCGAGTGGGCGCTCAATGCGGCCCTCGATCTGTACGCGCAGCCGAAGGACTGGACGCGCATGGTGCGCAACGGCATGCACCAGGATTTCTCCTGGCAGAGGCAGGGCGAGAAGTACGTCGAGCTCTATCGAGGAATGCTGCGATGATCACTCTCTTCCATCATCCGGGCACCCGGTCCTCGCGCTTCATCTTCCTGCTCGAGGAGCTCGAGGCTCCGTACGAGATCCGCCTCGTCGGCGTGCGCAAGCGCGACGGCACCGGAGGCGCGGACCCGGCGAACCCGCATCCTCACGGCAAGGTGCCGGCGATCTCCGATGACGGCGAGGTCGTGTTCGAGTCGCCGGCCATTGCGCTGTATCTGACGGACCGCTTCCCGAAGAACCGCCTGGGCCCGCTCGCGGGCGAGCGCGGACGGGGAGCGTACCTCTCCTGGCTCGCCTACTACACCGGCGTGCTCGAGCCCGCGTTCATGTCCCGGTTCATGAACGTGGACGTGCCCCGGGGAACGGCCGGATGGGTGCCCGTGGAGGAAGCCATGGCGGCCGTCACCGCGAGGCTCGGGCAGGGGCCCTATCTTCTCGGCGAGCGATTCAGTGCGGCGGACGTGCTCTACGGCACCACCTTCGCGATGTTCGCGCAGACTCCCCTGATGCCGAAATCCGAAGTGATCACGGACTACGTCGGCCGCATCACCGGCCGGCCGGCGAGCCAGCGGGCGCAGCTGCGCGAGCGCGGCTGAGCGGCCGGCACCGCGCTACCGGAGCAGGAAC
>JAKAZP010000276.1 GCA_021815905.1 Pseudomonadota bacterium
CTGAAACTCGATCCCTCTTTCACGCCTCCGCGCTACTTGTCGGAAGTCGACATCCACTGCATGCCCGGCGGCTACATCACCGAGCGGATGGCCGATGACATCAGCGGGCCCGCCAATCTCGACGTCGGGCTCTTCGGCACGGTGTTCGCCAGCATGGGTCCCTACAACGACGGCGCCGGACGCGGACTCATCGAATGGCTCGAGGAGAACCACCCGACGTTCCGGCCCCGACGGATCATCGATCTGGGATGCGGGCTCGGCCATACGACCGTGCCTCTCGCCCGGGCCTTTCCCGACAGCGAGATCATCGCGATCGACGCCGCCGCGCCCATGCTCCGCTATGGCCATGCGCGAGCCCGCTCGCTCGGGGTCGGGAACATCCGGTTCATGCAGGCGGATGCCGCGCAGGTGCCGCTCGAGGCCGGGATCGCCGACTTCGTCTTCACGAGCATGATGCTGCACGAGACCTCGCGCAGCGCCCTGCCCCGGATCCTGCGCGAGTGCGCCCGGCTGCTGCGGCCCGGCGGTCTCACATTGCACATCGAGCAACCGCCCTACCGCGGCCGGCCGCCGTTCGAGCAGGCGATGCGCGACTGGGATGGCCGCTTCAACAATGAGCCGTTCTGGTCGGGACTGCACGAGACGGATCTGCGGCGCGAGCTGGCCGCCGGCGGCTTCGAGCCGGAGGCGATCTTCGAGTCGCAGATGAGGGCGCCTCCCGCGGGAGCGGGCACGGAGGGGGAGCGTCGGCAGGAGGATTACGGCCGCACGCCCCGCTGGTACGTGGCCGGCGCCTGGCGCCGCTGAGCGCAGCGTGAGTTCCATACTCGAGGAAGCGCTGCAGCGCGCGCGAGGCCGGCGCCCGCAGTTCACGTCCGATCCGCTCATCGACCAGCTGTTCGCCATCTCCGTGGGTCTCGCCACCGAGCTCGCGGTCACCCGGCAACGCCTCGATACGCTCGAGCGTGTGCTGAGCCGCACGGGACAATTGGAACGGCGGCAGATCGAGAGTTTCGAGCCGACCTCGGAGGAGGCAGCCGAGCGCGGCGAGCTGGTTTCCGAGCTGCTCGCGATCGTCTTTCGCGCGCTGCTGCAGAGCGTTCCCGAGCCGCCGGAGGGCGCGCCGGCCGAAGGTCAGGCGACCCGCAGCCCCGCGGCGTGACCTTCGCTCGTCGCCGCGAGCACCGTGCGCGGCGCCCGGCAATCTCCGATCAATTTCACCTCGAGACCCTCGGACCTGAGGCGTCCCAGGAGCTCCAGCCGGGGGACGCGCGGGGTCGAGTAGGTGAGCAGGGCGGTCTCCCGTATCACGGTGAGCGCATCGGTATGCACGTTTCGCACATGGAGCTCTCCGCTCTCGAGGTCGCCCTCCCCCGCGAGCTCCTGTAGCGGCAGGATCTCGATGCCGCGGTGACAGAGCCGCCGGTAGATGCCCAAAGCGCTCACCAGAGGCACATCCACGGCCACGCGCTCACGCGGTGTCACCAGGATCACGCGATCGAACAGCCGCTGCAGAAGCAGCGCCAGCGCATAAGTGCCTTCCGTGTGGTCGGCGTCGTAGAGCACCGCGGTTCCGCCCTGCGGTTGGGTCAGACGCAGGATCTCGGGCGCCAGCGCGCGAGCGTCTCTCACCCAGCCTTCCGTGCGCCACTCCTCGGGCAGCCCCGAGGGCCAGCTCATGTCCGAGCCGGTGGCGAGCAGCACCCGCTCGGGTCGCTCCGCCAGGACATCCGACGCGCCCGCCGGCCGGCCGAGCTCGAAGCGCACGCCGGCGCGCCGCGCCGCGAGGAACTGGTAATCGTAGATGCTCGAGAGCGATTCCCCGCCGGGGAGCTGCGCGTGCAGTCGCGTCTTCCCGCCGACTTCGGCCGAGGCGCCGAAGACGACGACCTCGTGACCTCGTGCGGCTGCGACCCAGGCCGCCTCGAGTCCGGCGATGCCCGCGCCGACGATGACGATCTTGCGCGGATCGCGCACCCTCCCCGGCCGCCAATCGACCTCGTCCTCGCGCGCGACCCGCGGATTGTTGTCGCACGTGAGCGGCGCCCCGGAGACGATCTGGCCCCAGCAGGTGTTGCACGAGACGCAATAGCGGATTTCGCTCTCGCGACCCTGAGAGGCCTTGAGCGGCCAGGCGGGATCGGCGGTCAGCGCCCGCCCGAGCGCGACCAGATCCGACTCGCCGCGCGCGATGATGCCGTCCGCTTCCGCCGGGTCGGTGATGAGTCCGAGGGCGGCGACGGGCACGCCGTGGGTGAACGCGCGCAGCTCACGGATCAGGGGCATCCAGGCGGCGCGCTGCCAGTGCATGTCCGGGATGTGCCAGTCGAGGGTGCGGGCATGCGAGCCCTGGCAGAAAACGACGTAATCGACATCGCACTCGGCCGTCAGGGTGGAGACGATGCGGCGAGCCTCCGGCGGACCGATTCCTCCCCGGACCCCGTCGTCCCCGGGCAGCTTCAGACCGAGAGCGAATGCGGCCGGCGTCTCGGCGCGGATCGCTTCGATGGTCGAGCGCAGGAGGCGCAGCCGTCCGTCGAAATCCCCGCCCCAGCGGTCATCGCGCCGGTTCGACCACGGTGACAGGAATTGATGGAACAGATGCCCGTGACCGGCGGAAATCTCGACGCCGGAGAAGCCACACCGGGCGAGGCGCCCTGCGGAAGCCGCGAAGTCGGCGATCAGCACGAGAATCTCCTCTTCCGTGAGCACGTAGGGCACGGTCCACGAGAGGTCATCGGGCAAGGCCGAGGCGCCGATGGCATCCGGGTTGCGTCCGCGCTCGTGTCTGCCGCGCCCGGAATCCTGAATCTGCCCGAGCAGCCGGCAGTCGTGCGATTCGACCGCATCGGACCAGCGCTTGAGACCTTCCTCGAAATCCGCGTTCCAGGCGCGCACGTAGTGGCTTCGAGTCTGAAATCGGGAACACGTCAGCGGCTCGGTGACGATGAGCGCGGCGCCGCCACGGGCGCGATTGGCGTAGTACTGGATCATCCCGGCGCTCGGCGCGCATTCATGGACGCGTCGGGTCGTCATCGACGCGTGCAGAATCCGATTGCGCAGGCTGAGGCGGCCGTGGCGGTAGGGGGAGAGCAGCGCGGGATAGCGTGTCGGATCGAGCAACATCAGCGGGCGCTTGCGAGCTGCGCGAGGTAGCGCCGCACCTGCCCGACCGAGCGCACCTCGGCGTACTTGACCTGCAGATCGAACAGATTCGCATCGTGCGTGCCGTCGCGGCGGTCTCCGACCGCATCCCGGACCACGACGGGGACGAACCCGTGCTGACAGGCATCCACCGCCGTCGCGCGAATGCAGCCGCTGGTGGAGACGCCGGCGATGATCAGCGTGTCGATGCGGGCCGCATTCAAGGTGGCGCCGAGAGAGGTGCCGAAGAATGCGCTCGCGTACTGCTTCGTGAGCACGATCTCCCCGGCCTGCGGCTCGAGACCGTCCGCGAACTCCTGCAGCTGCGGATCGGCCGTCTCCAGAAACACGCGCAGCGCGGGCACCTTGCGAAAGAACACCCCTCCGTCTCTGCCACCCGCCTGGTACCTGACCGTGGTGTGCAGGACCGGTATGCGGGCGCGGCGAGCGGCCGCGAGCAGGCGGCAACAGGCGGACCGGGCCGCTTCCACACCGGCGTAAAGCGGGGAGCGCTCGAGCAGATAGGCCTTGACGAAGTCGACGACGATGAGCGCGGGGCGATCACCGGGCTCGAGCCTGGCATCGAGTCCGCGGCGCAGATCGTGCCGGGCGGGCACTAGATGACTCCCGCGCCGCGAAGCTCGGTGAGTCGCTGCGCCGAGAGGCCGAGCAGCGTCGAATAGATCTCCTCGTTGTGCTCACCGAGCTTCGGGCTCGCGCTGCGGATTCCGCCGGGCGTTTCCGACAGCTTCGGCGCCACATTCTGCATGCGCAGCGAGCCGAAATCCGGGTGCGGAACGGAGACGATCGCCTCGCGCGCGGCGAAGTGCGGATCCTCCAGCATCTCGGGCGCACGGTAGATGAGCCCGGCGGGCACACCGAAGCGCTCCATGATGCCGAGCAGCTCGTCGCGGTCCTTCGAGCGCGTCCACTGCGAGATCAGGGCATCGAGCTGCGCCTGGTTCGTGCCCCGGCTGACGTGCGTTGCATACTCCGGCAGCCCCGAGAGCTCCGGCTTCCCCATGGCCTCCGCGAGCCGCCCGAACACGGTGTTTTGATTCGCCGCGATCAGCACCAGACTGCCGTCCCGGGTGGGATAGACGTTCGAGGGAGCGACATGGGGCAGTATCGCTCCGCTGCGCT
>JAKAZP010000277.1 GCA_021815905.1 Pseudomonadota bacterium
TCGCGACCGGCAGATCCACCGGCTCGACCACGATTCCTCCCTGCCAGTGGAGCACGCCGAGGGAGTGTATGAGCCGAAGAATGTCGCGGAACGCCGCGAGATCGCCGTACCGCCGGCCGCGCTCCCGGTCATTGATGTGCGGGGCGCCCGTCACGGGACCGAAGTTGACGACGTCGCCGCCGACGTGCAGATGCCGATCCGGATTGCGCGCATGGAGCACGAACTCCCCCGGCGCGAGCGCGAGTTGCGCCTGCACGATGTCGCGTCCGAGGCGCACGAGCTGCGTCTGCTCGTCGACCAGCGCGCCGGCGCGTCGATAGCACTCGCGTGCCGCGGCGCTGCGGATCTCGAGGCCCGCCTCCTCCAGGATCCTGAAGGCGGCGAGCACGATGCGCTCCACCTGCTCGGCGCTCAGGATCTCGAGCACGGGCCAGCGATTGGTGAGCCGGGAGATGGGCGCAAGCGAGGCACCGGGCGCGCGCGTGGCGCGCCCGCGTTCCCGGCGCCGGGCCGACGTGGAGGGACGTTCGGTCATCGCTTGCTCTCCCCTTGAGCCGACATGCGTCCGCGGATGATGAAGCGGATCTTACCAAAGCGCCGCAAGCGCTTGATTCTCCGCTTCCGGCGCACCGATCGCCGCGCGGCCCGGAGCCGTTCCGCCGACGGCCGGGATGCGCGCGCGATTCTGGATGATTCGCTACTGACAGTCATCCGGCGTATGCTCGGTGCGCAAAACGCCCGGACCGCTCCGGTTCTCGCCGACGGCAGCCTGCGACGTGGGAGGGCAACATGAAGCCAGTAGCATCAACGGCGGAAGTCAGGCGCCGTGTCGTCGCCGGCCTCCTGCCGGAAGCACGACATTTCAGGGCATTCGCGGGCCGTTCCCACGGCGCGACCTGCGATGCCTGCGGGCAGCCGATTCTGCGCAGTGCCGTCCAGTACGACGTCGATCTTCTCGATGACTCGGAGCTGGTCTCGAGCACGGTGACCATGCACCCGGACTGTCACGTGCTCTGGCTCGAGCTCTCGCGCGTGTCCGCGAGCATCGCGGGCGCGGGAAAGTTCGGCGAGCTGCTTTGACCCGAGGGCCGCGGCGGCCCGCCGTGCTCAGCGGAAGAGCTTGAGCGCGTTGCGCAGCGTCTGCAGCACGCCCCACAGCAGCGGGATGCCGACAAAGCTCCAGGCGAGAATCAGGCGCAGCGTGCGCTTGCCGTTCGCGATCGGTGTGGACATCTGAAGCGCCTCGCGGTCACTCCGCGGCGAGCGTCGCCTCTTCCGGCGCCGCGCTCATGTGATGCCGCTCGTGCACCGATCGGATGCGCGCGTTGCACACCAGGCCGATCAAAAGCAGCGCGGCCATCAGATACATCGTCAGGTTGTAGGCGTCGGCCTTGGGCACGCCGCGGGAGATCTCGTACGCGCGCAGATAGTTGACGAGCACGGGGCCGAACACGCCCGCCGCGGACCAGGCGGTGATCAGCCAGCCGTGAATGGCGCCGACGTCGCGGATGCCGAAATCGTCCTTGAGGTACGCCGGCAGGGTGGCGAACCCGCCGCCGTACATGCTGATGATGACGAGGAAACAGAGGACGAAGAGGCCCACGCTGCCGATCCTGCCGGTGGTCGGCACCAGCGCGTAGAGCGCGGTGCCGAGAATGAAGAAGCAGAAGTAGGTGTTCTTTCGTCCGATGCGGTCCGAAGCCGAGGCCCAGAGAAACCGGCCCGCCATGTTGAAGAGGCTCATGAGGCCGACGAAGCCCGCGGCGGCGACGGCGCCGATCCTGCCCGGAAACATCTCCTGGCTCATGGCCGACGCCTGGCCCAGCACCCCGATTCCCGCGGTCACGTTCAGGCACAGCACCCACCAGATGAGCCAGAACTGCGGTGTCTTGAGCGCCTGGTAGACGTGCACGTTGGCGCGGGTCACGAGCTTCGGCGGCTTCTCCGGCGGGGTCCAGCCGGCGGGCCTCCAGCCCGGAGCCGGCACGCGCACGATCACGGCGCCCACCAGCATGAAGGCGAGATAAGTCAGCCCGAGCACGATGAACGTCTCCGCGACTCCGACGTGCGTCGCCGTCGAGAAGCGGCTCATCAGCCAGACCGACAGCGGCGAGGCGATGAGCGCCCCGCCGCCAAAGCCCATGATCGCCATCCCCGTCGCCATGCCGGGTCGGTCGGGGAACCACTTGATGAGCGTCGAGACGGGAGAGATGTACCCGAGGCCGAGTCCGATTCCCCCGAGCACGCCGTAGCCGAGAAAGATGAGCCCGATCTGGTGAGCGTAGACGCCCGCGGCGGCGACCAGAAAGCCGCCGCCGAAGCAGAGCGCGGCGGTGAACATGGCGCGCCGCGGGCCGCCCTCCTCCACCCAGCGGCCGCACACGGCCGCCGACAGGCCGAGGAACACGATCGCGAGGGTGAAGATCCAGCCGAGCTCGGTGAGCTTCCAGTCGGCGCCGCTCGCGTGCGTGATGCCGATCAGGCGGGTCATCGGCAGGTTGAAGACGCTGAAGGCGTACACCTGGCCGATGCACAGGTGAATGCACAGCGCCGCGGGCGGAACCATCCAGCGGCTGAAGCCGGGCCCGGCCACCGTTCGATCCCGGTCGAGGAACGAAAGCAGGCGCATGCGAACAGTCTACTCCCGCGCTCGCGCGCATCCGGCGCGACTTGGCGGCGATGGCTGACGGATGTCGGGTGCTCGTCGCCGTCGTATCCGAAGCGGCGCGAACTGTTCGGTTTTGGAGCATCCGCCGGCTTGCCGGCGCGCACGCGGTTCCGCTACATTCGCAGCGTGAGGCGGCGACCGACTCTGACTGACTCCACGGGCTCACCCCCTGCGCCGCACGATCACGGCGATGCGCACCGGCGCCTGCCCTCCGACCCGGCGCTGCGCGTCATGGCCCTCGAGTCCCTGCTGGTGGAGAAAGGTCTCGTCGATCCGGCGGCGCTCGATGCGCTGGTCGAGGCCTACGAGCACGAGATCGGCCCGCGCAACGGCGCGCGGGTGGTGGCGCGGGCATGGACCGATCCGGCGTACAAGCGCCGCCTGCTGGCGGACGGCACCGCCGCGATCGCGGAGCTCGGATTCGGGGGATTGCAGGGCGAGCACCTCGTGGCCGTGGAGAACACGCCTTCCGTGCACAACCTCGTCGTCTGCACGCTTTGCTCCTGCTATCCGCTTCCACTCCTCGGCCTGCCGCCGGTCTGGTACAAATCCGCGGCCTATCGCTCGCGCGCCGTGCTCGACCCCCGGGGGGTGCTGCGGGAGTTCGGACTCGAGCTGCCCGAGAGCGTTGACGTGCGCGTCTGGGACAGCACCTCGGAGGTGCGCTATCTGGTCGTTCCGGAGCGGCCGGCGGACGGCGAGCGCCTCGATGAGCAGCAGTTGGCGGGGCTCGTGACTCGAGACTCGATGATCGGCGTGGCGCGCATCGGGCCCGCGCGGCCGGCGCGGCCATGAACGGCATTCATGACATGGGCGGCATGCACGGCATGGGACCCCTCGTGGCCGAGAGCCACGAGCCGGTATTTCATCACCGCTGGGAAGCGCGCGCCTTCGCGCTGGTGCGCGCGACGGGCGCCCTCGGAAGATGGAACATCGACGCCTCGCGCCACCAGCGCGAGCTCATTCCCGCTGCCGAGTATCTGCGCATGAGCTACTACGAGCGCTGGCTCGAGGGACTCCTCGGGTTGCTGCTTCGTCACGGCCTCGTCGAGGCCTCGGAGCTCGAAAGCGGTCGGGCCGATCCGCGCGTCCCCCGGTCGAGCCCCGCGCTGACGGCAGAGAACGTCCGCTCCATGATCGAGCGCGGATCGCCCGCAAGCCGCGCCGGCGACCGCGAGCCGCGCTATCGGGCGGGCGCGGAGGTTCGCGCGCGCAACATTCATCCGTCCGGGCACACCCGGCTGCCGCGCTACGTGCGCGGGCGGCGCGGCAGCATCCAGGGCATCCGCGGAGCATTCGTGTTCCCGGATACGAACGCGCACTTCCAGGGAGAGTGTCCCCAACACCTCTACTCCGTGCGCTTCGGCGCGCGGGAGCTGTGGGGCGAGACCGCGGCCGCGCGCGATGCGGTCTATCTCGATCTCTGGGAGGAGTACCTTGAGCCCGCCTGACCCGGATGCCCGACCGGAACTTGCCGCGGCGCGGTCTGACCCGGGTGCCCGACCGGAACTTGCCGCGGCGCTACCGCGGGAGGAGGCGGGACCGGTATTCGCCGAGGCCTGGCAGGCGCGCGCCTTCGGGCTCGCGATGCTGCTGT
>JAKAZP010000278.1 GCA_021815905.1 Pseudomonadota bacterium
CGCTTGGCGGTCTGCCCCCTGACGATATCGAGGAGATCGTGCGGGAGCTCCGAGGCCACATCGCCGAGCGAGCCGCGGAAACCGACTCGGAACGGAGAGACACGATGCCTGTCGAGCGGATCCTGCGCCGACTCGGTACTCCGGAGCACATCGGATCGCTGTACATCGCCGACGCCATGGTGGCGCGTGCGAGAGCGACCTTCTCCCCCATGCTGATCATCCGCGCGACGACCCGTTGGGCGAGAACGACCGTCGTGGGATTTCTGGCGTTCGTCGTGGGTTTCGCCGGTTATGCGCTAGGGCTGGCACTCCTCGCGTGCGCCGTGCTGAAGCCGTTCTTCCCCGGCTACATCGGCCTGTGGATCAGCCGGCGCGCCGTGAATCTCGGGTTCGAGGTTCCGACACCGCATGCTCGAGAGCTGCTCGGCTGGTGGATCATTCCGTACGGTCTCGTGGTGGGCGCCGCCTTCCTCCTCGGCACGACGGCGTTTCTGCGGTGGATGCTCCGGTTCGCTCCGAGGGCGGCGTCGCGGCGGGTCGCTCCTTCGGCCTGATCGGCCGCGCATTGCCATCGGCCGCCGCAGCGTCGCGGGTACGGGCAAGAAGAGCTTGAACCTGCTCGGCGGTGAGGCCGTCGATCTCGAGCACCTTGCGGCGACTCGTGGCGCCGGCGATCAAGCGCACCTCACGCCGGCGCACTCCGAGTCGCTGGGCGAGGAAGCCGAGCAGCGCCTCGTTGGCCGCCTGGTCGATGGGCGGCGCCGCCACCCGAACCCTGATATCGGCGCCGTGGCGCCCCGCGATTTCGGTGCGTTTGGCGCGCGGTTGGACGTAGACGGCGACTCGGACGCTCGATGACATACCCTGGAGAAGCTCCACTCCGCGTTCGTCGGCAGGCCGCCGGGGGCTGCGGACCTTCGCGGATGATAATCCTCCGCGCGAGCGCGGCGCCCCGGAGGGATCGCTCGCCGCACCGCTCGTCGGACTCGATCCGCTCCGCCGGCCGGGGCGGAATTGACAGTGAGAGCGTGCCGACCATACTGGGACAATGCGCCCGTACGGAGTCGGGAACACAATCGATGAAACCGATCAGAAGCTATTCGATGCAGTTCGAGGCGGATCTGGCGCGAATCGCCCTGGAGGGCGCCGGAATTCCGGCGGTGGTCGTGGGTGTCGGCATGGGCATGGAGGGCGGAATCGCCGGTGTTCAATTGCTCGTGCCGGAAGATCGCGTCGAGGCGGCGCTGACGGCGCTCGAGGAATTCGAACAGCAGGATGAGCATCCCGGTTGAATCCGGGAGCCGGAGCGCGCGGTGTGTTCGGTCGTTGCCGTGAAGGGGTAGGCCATGTCGACGTCCCGGCGGGAATTCCTGGTGTCCTCGGCCGCGTTGCTCGGAGCGAGTGCCGGCCCTTCGCAAAGCGCCACCGGGCGACCCCCCGCCCCTGATCGCCTGCCGCCCGGCTCGCCACCGGCATTCGGGACCGGGAGCGGCGTCGGACCGGAGGTCGCCGCGCCGACCTTTGCCGAGGCGGAAAAGCTGGTGCGCGTCAGCATGAGCCCGGGAGAGCGCACGGAGGCCGCCTCCAACTGGCGCAACAGCATGGCGCCGCTTTACGAGCGGCGCACGGGTCCGCGCAAGGTCGATCTCGAGCCGGAGCTCGCGCCGTACTCCCTGTGGAACCCGGTGCTGCCCGGTCACGGCGTCGTTTCGCGGCGCAACGAGTTCGTCCGCAGCGCGCGGGACCCGGGTCCCCTGCCGCCGCGCGATGCCGACGTCGCCTTTGCGCCGCTTTGGAAGCTCGCCCGCTGGGTACGGACGCGCCAACTCTCATCGCAGCGCCTGACCGAGCTCTATCTGCGGCGCATCGAGACCTGGAATCCCCGCTTGAAGTGCGTGATCACCGTCACCGGTGATCTCGCCCTGGAGCAGGCGCGCAACGCGGACTCGGAGATCGCGGGGGGCCGGTACCGCGGCCCGCTGCACGGCATCCCCTGGGGAGCCAAGGATCTCCTCGATACCGCCGGCATCCGCACCACGTATGGCGCGGAGCCCTTCAAGGACCGCGTGCCGGGGACGGATGCCGTCGTCGTCGAACGACTGCGCGCGGCCGGGGCCGTGCTCATCGCGAAGCTGAGCATGGGTGCATTGGCGCTGAACGATGTCTGGTTCGGGGGCCAGACGAAGAATCCGTGGCTCCCGGAGGAAGGCTCCGGCGGCTCGAGCGCCGGACCCGCTGCCGCCACCGCCGCCGGTCTGGTCGGCTTCTCGATCGGCAGTGAGACCGAAGGCAGCATCGTCGACCCGAGCGACCGCTGCGGGGTTTGCGGCCTGCGCCCCACGTTCGGGCGCGTCCCTCGGACCGGAGCGATGACGCTGTGCTGGTCGCTCGACAAGCTCGGGCCGATCGCGCGCGGCGTCGAGGACACGTTGCTCGTCCTGCGGGCCATCTCGGGCCCGGATGCCGGCGATCTCTCCAGCGTGCCGAGCGTGCTCGATTTCGATGCCCGGATGGGCGTCAGGGGATTGCGCGTGGGGTACTTCCCGCGCTGGGAGCGCGATGCGACCGAGGTCGATCGGCACGCCCTGCAGCAGCTCGAGGCGCTCGGCCTCGAGGCGGTGGAGGTGGACCTTCCCGACTGGCCCTATGACTCGCTGAACACCATCCTCTTTGCCGAGGCGGCCGCGGCCTTCGAGGAGCTCACACTCAGCGGCAGGTTGGATCAGATGCGGATGCAGACGCCCGATGCCTGGCCGAACACCTTTCGCCAGGCGCGCTTCCTCTCCGCCGTCGATGCCGTGCAGGCCGATCGCTTCCGGCGCCGGGTCGCCGAGGAGATGGACCGGCTGTTCTCCAGAGTCGATCTGCTGCTCGTGCCGTCGCTGCGCGAGGAGATGCTGACGATCGGCAATTTCACCGGCTATCCGTCGCTCACCCTGCGGGCCGGCTTCATCCATGTCACGCAGGCCCGCAGCGACTGGGCCCCGGACCCGCATCGGCCGCTGCCGCACTTCGATCCGCCGCGCCGCGTGCCGCAGAGCGTCACCCTCGTGGGACGCCTGTTCGATGAGGGGACGATCGGGCGCGTCGGGCTCGCGCTGGAGCACGCGCTGAAGGTCGAAGAGGAGCATCCCCCCGGATTCGGTTGAAAGTCCGGGCGCGACTGAGCCGTCATCTGCACCTGCATCCGGATTCCCGAGCGGCCGCTCGCGTCTCGACTCCCGTCAGGTCACGGCATCGGCGCCTCGAGGGCCTGGCCAAAGCCGTCCGCTCACTCGCCATGCAGCGCGCGCCCGGCCGCCGCCATGGCGTCCTCGCTGGGATGGTCTGCGCCGACCGCCATCAGGTGCGCCATCAGTTCCTTCGTCTCGTTGCGACTGTTGATCCGGGGAAATTCCATGCTCGGAACGGGCACGTCGAGAAACTCGCACAGCGGCGCCCAGCCGTCGCTCACCTGATAGACGAGCAGCCTTTCCGTGGCGATGGAGTCGATGATCTCCCTCGAGCGCCTGTTGAAAAGCTCCACCATGTAACTCCGGTCCTGCATGCGATTCTCCATCCGGTCCCACATCGTCTTCTGAATCATTTCTCCGAAGGGAGTGTTCTTCATGAAACGGGCGAACTCGCCGGAGTGGATGGTTTCACTCGTCGACTCGAACCAGTCGCTCGCGTCGCGAACGGTCAGGATGACCTTCGCATCCGGATAATGGGCCGCGAGCTCTTTCCAGTAGTTGCATCCGGGGTTGTCCACGGTTGCGGAATAGCCGCTGAATATCCGGTCCCAGTCGGCTTTCCCCGCCGCGGCGCCGATCCAGTCTTCGATGAATCCGGGATGCTTGAGCACTTCCGTCATGTGATAGCAGCGGCCGACACCCAATGCCTCGAGGGCGACCTTCAAGGACGCCGTTCCCGTGCGGCCCATTCCAGCCCCGATGATCTTCAATGCCATGAGTCGTCATCCTCCGGACGGATCGGCCTCGCGGGCGAAGCGGTGCGGCATGGCGCAGGGATGGGATCGGGCGAGGCCGGCCACGCCTACTTCACGGCCACCGAGTCGGTCCAAAATATTCTCGTTTGTCCTTCTGGCCGCACCTGGGTCACTCCACTCCACCGATCGGTTCTGACTCGATCGACGCGATCGCCGGCGTGAAGCTCGATGCAGCCGTGTCTCTTGCCGGCCGCCTCGGCCTGTGGCCAGGCGGCGTTGTCGATCAGCGCAGCGACCAGGATTCTCTTCAGGTCCACAGAT
>JAKAZP010000279.1 GCA_021815905.1 Pseudomonadota bacterium
TCGCGACCCCCCCACGCACGCGATCCTGGCGGTGCGCTTCGCCAGGGCGGCCCGCGACGCATGCGCCCGAACCGGCTCGAGGGCGCGGGGGCCATCCGGCGCGAGCGGACTCTGTCCTTCACCTTCGACGGCAGAGGCTATGTCGGCCATCCGGGCGACACGCTCGCCTCCGCGCTGCTTGCGGCGGGCGTGAGGCTGATGGGGCGCTCGTTCAAATATCATCGGCCGCGCGGACTGCTCTCGGCAGGCTCCGAGGAGCCCAATGCACTGGTCGAGCTGCGCGAGGGGGCGCATCGAGAGCCCAACACACGGGCCACGATGATCGAGCTCTTCGAGGGCCTCTGCGCGCGCAGCCAGAACCGCTGGCCGTCCCTGCGCTGCGATGTCGGGGCCGTCAATTCGCTCCTGTCGCCGCTGTTCGTCGCGGGCTTCTACTACAAGACCTTCATGTGGCCCGCGGGCTTTTGGGAGAAGCTCTACGAGCCGGCGATCCGGCGCGCGGCGGGGCTTGGCCGGGCGAGCCTCGAGGCCGATCCCGATGCGTACGAGACGGCCCATGCGTTCTGCGACCTGCTGGTGATCGGCGGCGGAGCGGCCGGACTTGCCGCCGCATTGACCGCCGGGCGCGCGGGCGCGCGGGTCATCCTCTGCGACGAGGACTTCCTGCCCGGGGGACGTCTCAACGGGGAGCGCCTCGAGATCGAGGGGGAGAGCGGCGCGCTGTGGGCCGCCAGGGTGGCCGATGAGCTGCGCTCCCTTCCCGAGGCGCGGCTCATGACACGCACGACGGTGTTCGGGCTCTACGATGGCAACACCTTCGGCGCCCTCGAGCGCGTATCGGATCATCTGCCGCGCCCAGAGGGGCATCGGCCGCGGCAACGGCTGTGGAAGATCGTCGCGCGGCGCACGGTATTGGCCGCAGGCGCGCTCGAGCGCTCGATCGTCTTCGGTGGCAACGACCGGCCCGGCGTCATGCTCGCTTCGGCGGTGCGCACCTACCTGAATCGGTTCCGCGTCGCGCCGGGGCGGCACGTGGCGCTGTTCACGACTTGCGATGACGGCTGGAAGACCGCTTTCGATCTCCTTCGCGCGGGAATCGACGTGCCACTGATCATCGAGGCGCGCCACGACGCGCCGCCCGCTCTCGCTGCCGAGGCACGCCGTCAGGGGGTCGAGGTCATGCTCGGCGCACGAGTTCTGCGCGCCCGCGGCTGCAGGAGTGTCGAAGGCGTCGAGGTGCGCGAGGAGGGCGGGCGGATCCGGCGGCTCCGTGCGGATACGCTTGCGCTCGCCGGCGGCTGGAGTCCGAACGTGGCGTTGTCCACTCACCTCGGCGGGCGCCCGCGCTGGTCCGAGGCGCTCGGCGCCTACGTGCCGGGTGATTTGCCGCGCGGCATGATCGCCGTCGGCGCCGCGGCCGGCGAGCTCTCGCTGTCGGGGGCGCTCAGCAGGGGGGTCGAGGCCGGCCGGGAAGTGGCGCGGGAGGCGGGATTCGAGGCGGGCCTCGAGCAGTGGCGCGCCGAGGATGAGCCGGTAGGGGCGGCTCCGCTTTGGTTCGTCGCAGGATGCCGCGGCAAGGCGTTCGTCGATTACCAGCACGATGTGACCATGGATGACATCACCCTCGCGGCGCGCGAAGGGTTCCGGTCCGCGGAGCACCTCAAGCGGTACACCACGCTCGGCATGGGCACCGACCAGGGCAGGACGTCCCAGCTCAACGGACATGCGCTCCTGGCCGCCTTGACGCAGCGCGAGCTGACCGATCTAGGGACGATCGCCTCGCGGCCGCCGTATACGCCGGTCGCCATCGGCGCGCTCGCGGGCCGTGCACGCGGGAGCGAGTTCAGGCCGTGCCGGCACACTCCGAGTCACGCATGGGCCCGGGAGCGGGGGGCGGTCTTCGTCGATGCCGGGGAGTGGCGGCGCGCGCGCTGGTTCCCATTGGCCGGCGAGACCGATGGGCGAGTCACGGTGGCCCGGGAGGTGACCGCCGTACGCAGCGGGGTGGGTATTTGTGACGTCTCGACCCTGGGCAAGATCGACGTCCAGGGGGCCGATGCCGGTGCGTTTCTCGACCGGATCTACGCAAACCGGGTCGCGACGCTCGCCGTCGGCAGGGCCCGCTATGGCCTGATGCTGCGTGAAGACGGGATGGTTCTCGATGACGGCACGGTGGCGCGCCTTTCGGAGTGCCACTATCTGCTCTCGACAAGCACCGCCCACGCGGGCCGCGTGATGCAGCACCTGATGCATGCGCGGCAGGTGCTCTGGCCTGAGCTCGATGTCCAGCTGACTCCCGTGAGTGAACAATGGGCGCAATACGCCATCGCCGGTCCCGCATCCCGGGCGCTCCTGTCAACGCTCTGCGGCGAAGCGCTGGATCTCTCGAATGCGGCCTTCCCGTTTCTTGCCTGCGCGCAGATCCTCTGGCGCGGCGTCTGCGCGAGAGTGTTTCGAATCTCCTTTTCGGGCGAGCTCGCCTACGAGCTGGCGGTGCCCTCGCGTTACGGGGACTGCACGATTCGGGCGCTGATGGCCGCCGGCGAGCCCGGGGGCGTCGTGCCCTACGGCACCGAGGCGCTCAGCGTGATGCGCATCGAGAAGGGGCATGTCGCCGGAGCGGAGATCAACGGTACGACCACCGCCCGCGACCTCGGCCTCGAGCGCCTCGTGTCCACCCAGAAGGATTTCATCGGCAGCGTGCTCGCGGCGCGCCCGGGGCTCACGGCCGCCGATCGACCCGTGCTGGTCGGCCTGAAGCCTCGGGAGTCCGGTGCGCGGCTCGCAGCGGGCGCGCACCTGTTGCCCGTCGGCGCGCCGGCAACCCTGTCCCGTGACGAGGGCTTCGTGAGCTCGGCGGCGTTCTCGCCCACCCTCGGCCATTGGATCGGGCTCGGGTTCCTGAGCCGGGGGCGCGCTCGGCTGGGTGAGCGCATTCGCGCATACGATCCGTTGCGTGGTGAGGACGCGATCGTCGAGGTCGCCTCTGCCGTCTTCTACGATCCGGCGGGCGAGCGGGTGAAAAGCTGATGACGTCGGCTCCAGTGCAACCCCTTCCGGCGTTTTCCGGCGTGCCGCCGCAAGGCGCCGCGGGCGCGGTGATCGCGACCGAGTGCGAGCTCGGCATCGCGCGACTCACGGCCCGCAACGGGCAGCTGGAGTCGCTCGAGCGGTTGTTTCACAAGCGCTACGGCATCGCTTTGCCCAAGGGACCGCGCCGCGCGCGCTGGCAGGAGCTCGCCGTGGCGGGTATCGGCCCTGAATCCTGGATGGTGACCCGCGAGGGCGCCGGCACTGCCTTCGAGGACTCCCTGAGATCGGCCTTCGGCGGCCACGCTTCGATCGTCGATCTGACCGATGCATACGCCACGCTGCGCCTCGAGGGGCCGAAGGTGCGCGACAGCCTGGCCAAGCTCGTGCCCATCGACGTGCACGAGCGCAGCTTTGCTCCGGGCGATATCGCACAGACGGTGGCCGCTCACATGAGCGTCACACTGTGGCGCCTCGAGCATGCCGAGCAGGGCCCGCCGGTGTTCGAGCTCTGCGTGGGCCGCAGCTTCGCCCACAGCCTGTACCGGGCCATCCGCGACAGCGCGGCGGAATTCGGGTTCGTGTTCCGACCCGCAGTGGCTCCGGCGCCTCTGGCGGTCGCGCCCTGAGGCCGCGCTCGGCGGGTATGCCGCCCCGCGATAGCGCCATGAGTTTTCTGAATCGCTTCGCCCGGTACGCTCGAGCGGCGCCGTCGGTATATTGAGGCGATATGCGACAAAACCGACGTCAGTCCGGCCCGGGCAACCGCCAGAGCGCCACCCCTCGCACGGCCCATTACCGGCAGTTGCGCAATCCGTTCACGCCGCAGCGCGTATTTTCCGACGACGCGGTGGCTGCGATCCACGAGAACGCCCTGCGGGTGAACGAAGCGCTCGGCATCAAGGTTCTGCTGCCCGAGGCTCGCGCGCTCTACCGCCAGGCGGGGGCGTTGGTCGATGAGGAGACCCAGATGGTGCGCCTCGGGCGCGAGATCATCGGGCACGCCCTCGAGAGCTGTCCCCGGTCCTTCCAGGGCGCAGGCGCCGACCCGCGGCGCACGGTGGAGTTCGCGCCCGGGACGATGGTCTTCATCGGCGGCTCGAGCTGCCCCAATGCGAGTGACCTCGAGCGCGGCCGGCGCCCCGGATCGCTCGCCGATCTGACCGAGCTCACCAAGCTCAATCAGCATTTCGACGTGCTGCACGCGCTC
>JAKAZP010000280.1 GCA_021815905.1 Pseudomonadota bacterium
CCATGTGCACGTAGCCGAGCGGAACGAACTCCGTGATGCCGCCGGTGCGCGCCTGCAGAGCGCGGATTCGCAGGAGGTGGCGCGCCCAGTGGAGGGGTGAGTCCACGTGTCCGAACATGATGGTGGCGGTCGTGCGCAGGCCGACCTCGTGCGCCGCCGCGATGACTTCGAGCCATTCCGCCGTATTCAACTTGTCCGGACAGATGACCGCGCGCACCTCGTCGTCGAGGATCTCCGCCGCGGTACCCGGCAGACTCGAAAGCCCCTCGCGCCGCAGGCGCTCGAGATAGGCGGGAAGCGGCATCCCGAGCGTCTCGGCTCCGTGGCGTACCTCGAGCGGGGAGAACGCGTGCACGTGCATGCCCGGCACCGCGCCCTTCACCGCCCGTACGATGTCGAGGTAGGTCTCGCCGGTGAACCGCGGATGAATGCCGCCCTGCAGGCACACTTCCGAGGCGCCGGCGGCCGCGGCCTCCCGGGTGCGGCGCGCGATTTCCGCAAGATCCATGTCGTACGCCGGACCGCGCAGATCGGCGTGCGAGCGTCCCTTGGAGAAGGCGCAGAATCCGCAGTGGAACGCGCAGATGTTGGTGTAGTTGATGTTGCGGTTCACCACGTAGGTGACCGTCTCGCCGACCGTCGCCGCGCGCAATTCGTCCGCGCTCCCGATGACGGCGTCGAAGTCCCGCCCGCGCGCGCCGAAAAGACGCTCGAGATCGTGCTCCCGCAGCGCATGGCCGGCCCGAGCCGCCGCCAGGATGCCGTCCAGCCGTCCGCGACCGGAGAGCCGTTGCACGGAGCGCACGGAGCCGCCCGGCGGCAGCGGCGCTCCGGCGCCGCAATACCAGCCGTCGCCGCGTGCGAAACCCAACGAGTCACTGAAGCGGCGCACTCGCGTCGCGATCGCCTCCTCCGTCCAGCGCTGCGGCTCGCGGGCGAATGCGGGAACGATCGCGAGCCGCTCGCGCAGGTCGCGTCCGGCCTGCGCGGTCGATCGCGCGAGCTCATCGAGGTGCGGCCAGGGGGCCTCCGGATTCACGTGATCGGCCGTGACCGGCGACACCCCGCCCCAGTCGTTGACGCCCGCCCGCACCAGGTCCGTCAGGTGGGCGGGCTGCAGGTTGGGCGGCGCCTGCAAGGACACGGTGGCCCCGAACAGGATGCGGGCGGCCGCAATCGTCCAGAGATGCTCTTCGAGCTCGGGCGCGGCGCGGCCGGCCATCTTCGTGCCGGGTTTCGGCAGGAAGTTCTGAAGGATCAGCTCCTGCAGGTTGCCGTAGCGATCCTGCAGCGCGCGCAGCGCGAGCAGCGATTCGAGCCGCTCCCGGCGCGTCTCGCCGATCCCGATCAGCAGTCCGCTCGTCATCGGAATCCCGGCCTCGCCGGCGGACCTCAGCATGGCGAGGCGCACCTCGGGCTGCTTGTCCGGGGAGCCGAAATGCGGGCCGCCTCGCCCACAGAGCCGCTCCGACCCGCACTCGAGCATCAGCCCCATGGATGCGCTGACCCCGCGAAGCCGTCGCAGCTCCTCGGGGCTGAGGATGCCGGCGTTCAGATGCGGCAGCAGGCCCGTTTCCTCGATCACCCTGCGAGCCATTCGCTCCAGATACTCGGCGGTGCTCGCGACAGCCATCTCCCGCAATGCCGCCCGAGCCTCGCGGTAGCGCAGTTCCGGCTTGTCGCCGAGGGTGAAAAGCGCTTCCTTGCAGCCGGCGGCCCGGCCGGCGCGCGCGATCGCCAGAACCGCCTCCTCCCGCAGGTACGGCTCGGACACACGGCGCGGCGCCTGGGCGAAGGTGCAGTAGTGACAGACGTCGCGGCAGAGCCGCGTCAGGGGAATGAATACCTTGCGGGAATAACTGACGATCTCGCCGAAGCCCTGGATGGCCAGCTGCTCGGCCACGGGCATGAGCGCGGCGGCCGGGGCGCGCTCGAGCAGATCGAGCTCCTCCGATGCGCCCGGGCGCATGCCGCGGGCGACCGAACCGAGCAGCGCGTCCAGATCCGCTTCGGTCCTGATCAACGGGTCGTCCACCGCAAACCTCAGTTATTAGAACGGACTTTCTAATCAAGGGTAGCCAGGGAGCCGCGGCCGGTCAACGTCCGCGAGCGTGGGCGCGCCGCCCCTGCCGGAGGCAGCCCTCCCATTGATCAGAAATCGCGTTCCAGTATAGATTAGGACCCGCGCGCCGCCTGCGCGCCGTGCGGCTGACGGGGTACCTCGCTTGCGCAATCTGAACGGGCAGACTCGGGCCGCCGGTGCCGTGCAGGCGCTCGCCTTGATCCTCGCGCTGGCGCTGCCCATCGCGCCGCTGATCTCGCTCATGCCCAACCTGCCGCAGCTCATGCGCCATTTTGCGAGCGTTCCGCACGCCGACTTTCTCGTCCCGCTGATCATCACCATTCCCTCGGTCCTGATCGCCGTGCTCTCCCCGGTGAGCGGGCTGGCCGCGGACCGCTTCGGCCGTCGACGGCTGCTGCTGATCGCGAGCCTCATTTTCTGCGTATTCGGCAGCCTGCCCTTCTGGCTGAACTCATTGTACGCCGTGCTCTCCTCGATGTTCATCGTCGGCGCTGCGGACGCCCTCATCATGACCTGCGGCAATGCGCTCCTCGGGGACTACTTTGCGCCCGAGCCGCGCAAGCGCTGGCTCGGCGTCCAGGCAAGCCTCGGCGCGGTCCTCGCCTCCCTGATCATGCTGGCCGGGGGCCTTCTCGGGGGCCTGAGCTGGCATGCACCCTTTCTCATCAACCTGCTGGGCGGGGTGGTGTTCGTGTGGCTGCTGCTCTTTACCTGGGAGCCACGGCCGGCCGCTCACGCTGCGGGCGGCTCGCCGCAGACACACGCCGCCGCGCCAACCCGATTCGCCTGGAGCACGATGCTGCCCGTCTACGCCCTCACATTGTTCGGCGCATTCTTCTATTACTTCCAGATCGAGACGGGCGTCTTCTTCTCCAAGCTCGGCGTCCAGACGCCCTTCGGACTCAGCATCATCACGACCATCGCGAGTTTCGGCGTCATCGCGGGCGGGTGGTATATCCATCGCCAGCGGCCCCGCAGCGTCGCATTCAATGTGACGCTGATCTTCCTCTGCTACGGCGTTGGATTCACCGGGATCGGATTCTCACACGGGTACCTCGTGGCGCTTCCGTTCTCGATCGTGGCCCAGGCCGGCAACGGGCTCTTCATCCCGACGTTCGTCGGCTGGGCCTTGGGAAAGCTTCATCCGGCGTACCGGGGCCGGGGCATGGGCCTGTTCATGACGAGCTTCTTTTCCGCCCAGTTCATGAGTCCGGAGATTCTGACGCTGATCGGGAAATCCCAGGGCGGCGGCATTCTCGTCGCCATCGGGCTCGCGGGCGTCGCGAGCCTCGTGATCGGGCTGCTCGCCGCGCGCAGAGCCTATGTCGTTCCCGCGCCCCTCCAGATGAGCTGATGGCGGCGTGCCCGTGAAACCCAGACGGCACGGAGGGCACTCTCCATGAGATGGCAGTCGCTGATGATCGAGCTCGGGCGTCCCGCCCCGGAGCTCGATCTGCCCGATGCCACCGGCCGGAAGGTGCGGCTCGAGCACGTGCGCGGTCCCCGCGGACTACTCGTCGCATTCATCTGCAATCACTGTCCGTTCGTACTGCACATCATCGATGATCTGGTGGCGTTCGCCCACGAGTATGCGCAGCACGGGATCGGGGCGGTCGCCGTCAGCTCCAATGACATCGGGACGCACCCCGAGGACGGGCCGCTGCAGATGGCGGAGTTTGCCCGCCGCCACGCGATGCGCTTCCCGTACCTCTACGACGAATCGCAGGCGGTGGCGAAAGCCTACGGCGCGGCCTGCACGCCGGATCTGTTCCTCTATGATGCGCGCGGGCGCCTCTATTACCGCGGCCAGTTCGACGACAGCCGGCCGCGCACGCCCCACACGAAGGAGGTGGCCGTCCCGGCGCGGGGTGGCGATCTGCGCGCGGCCGCCGACCGCATGTTGCGCGCGGAGCCGCCGCCGGACCCTCAGAAGCCGAGCATGGGCTGCAGCATGAAATGGAAGCCGGGCAACGAGCCGGACTGGGCCTGAAGCGCGCTTTCACCGCCCGCTCGCTCCCTTCGAGCGGCATTCGGCCGACTATCGGGCGAGCGGCGCGGGTTCCGGCGGCACCAGCGGACGGCGCAGCGCGCCGGAGGACAGGAGCCAGAGGCACGTCGAAGCCGACAGCACCGCCGCCGCCATGACCGCCCCGGTC
>JAKAZP010000281.1 GCA_021815905.1 Pseudomonadota bacterium
GATTGCCGGGCATGGACGGCTACGAGGTGGCCGAGCGGCTGCGGGAGCTTCCCCAGGCGAAGGGCGCCGTGCTGATCGCGATCACCGGCTACGGGCAGGACGACGACCGCCGGCGCTCGCAGCGCGCCGGCATCGATCATCACCTGGTGAAGCCGGTGGCGCCGGACGCGCTGCGCAAGCTGATCGATTCCCTCGAGATTCGCTAGCCGCCACCGGCGGCGCGGGCGCTGACGCCGCCCGCAGGCCCCCGGGCGAGCGGGACGCTCCACGCCTCCGCCGCGAGCAGCTGCACGCCGTGGATGCGCACGCGCTCGAGCGAGGGGTCGTCGCCTTCGGCCGCCGCGAGCAGCAGCGCGCGCCAGAATTTCGCCCGCACCAGCCACCGCGGCCGCAACCACCCCGCGTGGCTCTGCGCGAGCTCGTGCACCTGGGGCACCGTGCAGTCCGAGAGCAGCCGAGCGCAGCGCGGATGGATGCCGAGCACGAGGCGCGCCGCGCTGCGCTCGGTGAGCACGAGCGACCAGGCATAGACCAGCACCAGCCGGGCGAGCTCCGAGGCGCGCGGCACCGAGAAGAACGGCGCGCTGGGGAAGCACTCGCTGTCGGCCACCCGGGGGCCCGCGCCGCGCTGCCAGCGCTCCGGGTCCGCGAACCCGGCATCGACCAGCAGGAACGGGCAGGCGGCGGCCCGCCAGCAGGCGCGCTCATCGAGAGCGCGGGCGAGGTCGGCGATCTGGCGCAGCGTCGGATGGGACTCGAAAGCGGAAGCGGTCGCCTGCTCCGCGAACAGGGCGAGGCATTCGCGGTTGATCTCCAACAGCGACTCCAGCATGCCCTCGCTGAGGAAGCGGGCCGCGCCCGCGCCCGCGCCGCGCGCATTCAGGGTTCCCGCGTTCACGGACAACATGACATCGGCTCCCCGCACCCGGAATCACAGCCATGGTAGCGCGCCGGCGGCGCCGGGCAAGCGGCGATTTTGGGAGTTTTTCACCAATTTTGCGAGATTGTAATTTGGTAAAAAACTCCCAAAATGGCTGCCGGTCGGCCGCCGGGCCGATGACCGGGGATCCCGCCATGCGCATTTCCGAAGACCGCTACGATCGGGAGCGACGGCGCCTCGAGCTCGCCCTGCGCTTCCTGCGGCACGAGGCGCGCACGCAGACCATCCGCAAGTGGACCGCCCTGAGCGACGATCGCATCCGCAAGCTCTATCGCTCCTACCTCAGCCGCGCGGCGTGCCGCCTGGCGCGCCATCGCGGCAAGTCGCCCCAGCAGATCGCGTATTTCGCCCGCTCGCTGAAGATCCAACAGGAGACCGCCCTGCTCGCGAGCCTGTTCTGCCTGGGGGACCTGCTGCCGAGGGAGCCGTCGGTCGAGGCCGCGGCGGCGCTTCCGGACCTTGGCCGCGGGCGCGCGCTCTGCGCCGCCTTCGAGACCTACCGGGCCATGGTGCCCTCGGCGGTGATCTCGTTCGAGCACGCGGTGTTTCTCGCGCTCGCCCTCGCGCGCGGCGATCAGCTGCGGCTCGGCACGTGCAGCGAGTGCGGCGGCCTGATCGTGGCCGAGCGCTTTCCGCTGCGCGCGAAGCGCTGCCAGCACTGCGCATAGAGCGCGGGATCCGGGCAGCGGGCCCTGCGGCGCGCAAGCCCGGTGGGTGCGCGCGGCGCTGCTAGAATCGGCCGGGCATGGATCTGGACCGTCCGAACTTCTTCTCGGGCCCCTACATCGACCGGCGCGCCGAGGCGCGCGAGGACGACGGGTGGCTCGAGGACGCGCTCGTCGACCCGCAGGCGCATTTCCTGCTCGCCTGCGGCACCGGCCAGCTCGTGCACACGGGAGCTGCGCCTCGCATCGCCTTCCTTTCCGCCAGCCACCCGGCCGTGACCGAGGCCGACCCGAGCCGCGCCGTGCTGCTCGGCTGGTTCAGGGAGCGCCGCTGCGTGCTGGTCGAGCTCGAGCCCGGCATCCCACCCGAGCTGCCCTCCGGAACCTCCTTCGAGGAGCTGCGGCCGCTCTCACCGCTGCTCGCCGGGGACGAGGCCGGGCTGCTCGCCTACGCCCGGGCGCTCGCCATCTGGCGCGGACGCCAGCGGTTCTGCGGCGCGTGCGGCGCGCCGACCGAGCCCACCCGCGCGGGACACTGCCTGCGCTGCTCGCGGGCGAGCTGCGCGCTGGAGTTCTTCCCCCGCATCGACCCGGCCATCATCGTGCTGGTCACCGACGGGGAGCGGGCGCTGCTCGGGCGACAGCCGCGCTGGCCGCCGGGACGCTACTCGACCATCGCCGGCTTCGTCGAGCCGGGGGAGAGCCTCGAGGACGCGGTGGCGCGCGAGGTCATGGAGGAGACCGCGGTCGAGGTGACCGGCACGCGCTACAGCTCCTCGCAGCCCTGGCCCTTCCCGTCCTCGCTCATGGTCGGCTTTCGCGCCTCGGCGCGCCCGCGCAGCGCCGTGCGGGTGACCGGGGAGCTGGAGCACGCCCGTTGGTTCACGCGCGAGGAGATTCGCGCCGGGGCCGTCGGGCTGCCGCCGGCTCACTCGATCTCCCGGCGCCTGATCGACGAGTGGCTGCCGGCGGGCGGGTGAGGGCCGATGTGCCTGCTCGTCCTCGCCTGGGAGGCTCATCCGCGCTATCGGCTGATCGTCGCCGCCAACCGCGACGAGTTCCACGATCGCCCGGCGCTCCCGCTCGCTCCCTGGCCCGCGCCCGATGACATTCTCGCGGGCCGCGACCTGCGTGCCGGCGGCACCTGGCTCGCCCTGGACCGGCGGCGCCGCTTCGGCGCCATCACGAACTACCGCGATCGAATGCCCGCGCCACCGGCCGCGCCGTCCCGCGGCGCGCTGATACCGGAATATCTGATGGGCGCGGGCGGCGCACGCGAGTATCTCGCCGGGCTCGAGCCGCGGAGCCCGGCCTATGGGGGATTCAATCTCCTGCTGTGCGATGACCGCTCGCTGTGGTACGCCTCCAATCGCTGCCGGCCCTTCGCACGCGAGCTGGCCCCGGGCGTCTACGGGCTCGCGAACGAGCGGCTCGACGATCCGTGGCCGAAGCTGCGCCGCGTGCGGCGGCGCTTCGAGAGCTGGCTCGCCGGCCAGGCGACGGAGACGGAGGAGTTGCTCGCGATGCTCGGGGACGGTGAGCCGGCAACGGAGGCGGAAGGGGCGCCGGGCGGCGCCCCACGGGGCGAGTGGGAGCGAATCCGCTCCTCGCCCTTCGTCACGCACCCGCAATACGGCACGCGCTGCTCCACGGTCCTCGCGCTCGAGCGCGCGGGCGATCTGCGCCTCATCGAGCGACGCTTCGGGCCGGCCGGCGATCGCACCGGGGAGAGCGAGTACCGGCTGACCGCCGGGCAGTGGACCTGAGCCGGCCCGCGGGGAGGTGCGGAACCTGCGTAGCCTGTGCCGAGTCTCGAAGGGCTACAATCTTCGCATTTGGACGCCTGGGTCCCGGATCGCACGCATCGATGGGGCAGAGCAATTCGTCACGCGAGGCCGGGCGGCGTCGCCGGGCTTCGGGGCTCCTCGTGTTGCTCCTCGCCTCGCCCGCGGCATTCGCGGACATCGCCATTCATGTTCGGGGCGTGAGCGATCCATTGCGGGCGAACGTGCTCGCGTATCTCAGCTTCTCCCGCTACCGGCACAGCAAAGGCCTGAGCGAGGACACCGTCGAGCGGCTCGACAATCGAGTGGTGCGCGAGGTCCGCGAGGCCCTGTCCCCCTTCGGGTACTTCGAGCCCAAGGTGACCTCGACGCTCACCCGGACCGCACCCGGGGACTGGCGGGTGGCGATCGACATCGTTCCCGGGCCGCCGGTCATCCTGAAGTCGGTCGACGTGCGGGTCGTGGGACCCGGGGCGCGGAGCCCGCTGTTCACGAGCATCACCTCGAGGCTCCCTTTCCACCCGGGCGAGCAGCTCGACCAGGCCGCGTACGAGGCGGTCAAGGGCAATCTGCTGCGCACCGCGGCGACCTACGGCTACCTCGATGCCACTCTCACCCGTCACGAGCTGCGGGTGAATCCGGCCCAGCGAAGCGCCAGCATCGCCCTCGAGCTCGACACCGGCGAGCGTTACCGTTTCGGGGCCACCTCGATCGAGCAGCACGTCATCCGCAACAAGCTGGTGCGCCGGTTCCTGCGCTACCGCGAGGGCGACCCGTTCGACCTGACGGAGGTCCTGCGCACGCAGTTCGCGCTCGACGACACGGAGTATTTCAGCGATCTCGAAGT
>JAKAZP010000282.1 GCA_021815905.1 Pseudomonadota bacterium
TCCAACCCGGTCGGGTGCCCGGTCGGCATCGTCTTTGTCGTTGTTCTCGCCGCCTCGTCGTTCTTCGCGGCACATCGCCTCGATCCGAGAATCAGCGAGAGCGCGCTTTCGGGGTCATTAGACGCCCGTCCGGGGCTGGTGTCAGTCATGCATTCGGGTGACATAGGCGGCTCGAGAGCCCCTCCGCCGCGACATAAGCCGTGCGTCCGCTTCCCCGATGCACTAGGATTTTCATCGCGGTTACATGCGTCGATCTCTCGACTGCGGGTCTCGGGCCATGCCGGTGTCAGTGGCGATCGTCGAGGATGATGGGCTCCTGAGCGAGCGCTATCGCGAGCTCATTGGCTCGGCGCCCGACATGCGCCTCGAGTGGACGGCGAGCGGCGCCACGGAGGCCTTGCGGCTGCTCGCCACGGCCGCCCCCGACGTGTTGCTGGTCGACCTCGGGCTGCCGGACGGCAGCGGGCTCGAGGTGATCCGCCGCGCCAAGGCGCTGCGACCGGACTGCGAAGTGATGGTGGTGAGCGTCTTCGGCGACGAGGAGCACGTGGTCGCCGCGATCGCCGCCGGCGCGAGCGGCTATCTGCTGAAGGATGCCCTCGCCGACTCGTTTCTCGGAACCATTCGCGAGCTGCGCGCGGGCGGCTCCCCCATCAGCCCGAGCATCGCCCGGATCATCCTGAACCATTCCCGCGCGCCGGATGCGCCACCGCCCGGGGTGGAGCTCAGCGATTGCGAGCTCGGCGAGCGCGAGCAGGAGATCCTCTCGCTGGTCGCCAAGGGATTCAACTTCCAGGAGATCGGCCGGCTGCTCGGAATCTCCAACAACACCGTCAAGACCCACATCTACCGGATCTATCGTAAACTATCGGTGCATTCGCGCGGCGAGGCGGTGTTTGAAGCGAAGCGGCTCGGCCTGCTGGATTTTTAGCGCGTTGCTCGTGCTCGGCGCCGGCGCGGCGGCCGCCCGCGCCCTCCAGCGCTCCGACTCCGCATCATGGCGCGTGCGCCTCACGCGCGGAGAGTACCTCGTCGGCTACGGCGCGAGGACCCCGCCGCCGGCCGCCACGCCCGGCATTCCGGTACGCCTGCCACTGCGGCTCGGCTACAGCGCCCCTTCGCGCGGCACCGGGCGCCGATGGGTACGGCTCGCGTTTCAGCTGGAACAGACCCGCGCGCGCGAGCACATCGTCTACCTGCCCTACGTGTCGCCCAACGCGGCCGTCTATCTCGACGGGATCTACGCCGGCAAATCGGAGGGCTACGGCAAGCCACAGACCGACTCGTGGAACTTTCCACTTTACATCCACGTCCCCGCCGCGCTCGTACGCCCGGGTCGGCATCAGCTGCTCGTCGAGCTCGTGCCGCACGGGCACGCCGGCACCGAGCTCGGACCGGTGTGGGTCGGAACCAACAATGCGCTGTTGCCGATTTATCGGAGGCAGGAGTGGCTGCAGGTCACGGGCGTCGAGGTGGTCACGCTCCTCGTCGGGGCGATCGGGGCGCTGGCCGCGGTGCTTTGGGCGCGGCGCCGGCGGGAGACGCTGTTCGGGCTCTTCGCCCTGAGCTGCGGCATCTGGATGATCCGCAATGCGCAGTTCTTCGTGGTGCGCGCGCAGTCGCTGTTCTATTTCGCCGTGCTGACCGATGCGGCGCTCTTCTGGCTCGCGGCCGTGCTCTACCGCCTCAGCTTTCGCATCCTCGAGCAGCGCTTCCCCTGGTTCGAGCGCGCGCTGTTCGGTTACGCGCTGCTGGTCACGGCCGCGATGCTGGCCGGGGGTCCGGCGCATCAGTTCGCGGTGACCGCGGTGGGCTACGGCGGGCTGCTGCCGATCGGCGTGGCGTTCCAGGTGTATCTCACCTGGGCGACGCTGCGCGCCCCGACCGTGCTGCGCGTGCTGCTGTGGCTCGCGGCCATGGTCACTTCCCTCTCCGGCGCCCACGACCTCGCTCTCATGCTCGAGTGGATCCACTGGCCGGGCTCCTACCTCATGCCCTACAGCTCCCTCTTCTACGCCGTCGCGGTCGGCTGGGCGCTCGTCGACCGCTTCGTCAGGACGCACACCGAGTACGAGCACCTCAACGTCGCGCTCGACACCCGCGTGCGCGAGCGCGAGCGCGCGCTCAGGGTGCAGTACGACCGGTCGGCCGAGCTCGAGCGCGAGCGGGTGGTGGCGGCCGAGCGCGAGCGGATCCTGCGCGACATGCACGACGGGCTCGGCCTGCAGCTGATCACCGCCCGACGGCTCATCGAGAAGGCGGAGCACCCGAGCGAGCAGATCGCCTCCGCCCTCGACGAGGCGATCGACGAGCTGCGCATCGCCATCGACTCCATGAAGCCGACCGCCCACGATCTGCTGGTGATGCTCGGGAACCTGCGCTACCGGCTCGAGCCGCGGCTGAAAGCCGCCGGCATCACCCTGCACTGGAGCGTCGCCGATGCGCCCGAGGCGATCCGCCTGGGGCCGACCGAGATCACCGAGATCACGCGAATCGTGCAGGAGGTGTGCACGAATGCCATCAAGCATTCCGGCGCGACCGACATGTCGCTCACGGTTCATTGTCCCGTGCCCAACGCGGTCGGCATCGCGATCACCGACAACGGCTGCGGCTTCGATGTCGCGCTCTCCCGCGGCGGCGAGGGGCTTGCGAGCATGAGGCGGCGCGCGCGCAACATCGGGGCGCTGCTCACGATCGACTCGCGCGCCGCGGGGACGCAAATCGCGCTCACGTTGTCGGCGCGCCCGCGGTCCGAGGCCGCAAGCGGCGGTGCGGCCCGCTGATCAGCGGGCGAACAGCCGCGACGGATCGCGAAAGGCCTTGAACTCGAGCGCGTTGCCCGAAGGGTCGTAGAGGAAGAAAGTCGCCTGCTCGCCCACCTGCCCGGCGAAGCGGACCCCGGGCTCGATCACGAACCGTTGACCCCGGTCGGTGAGGCGCGCCGCCAGGGCCTGCCAGCCCTCCCACGGGAGCACCAGGCCGAAGTGCGGCACCGGCACGTCCTTGCCATCGACCGGGTTCGTGAGGCTCACCCTCGGCGCAAGCGAGCGGTCGAGATGCGCGACCAGTTGATGGCCGTAGAGATCGAAATCCACCCAGTCATCGCTCCTTCGCCCTTCGGGACAGCCGAGCACCCCGCCGTAGAAGGCGCGGGCGGCGGCGAGATCGTGAACCGCGATGGCGAGATGAAAGGGCGGCAGAGCGCGTTCGGGCGGGGAGGACATGCTCCTCAGACTGCCGCAACCTCGAGCGCCGGGTCAACCTCCGCCGCCCAGGCGAGCAGCCCCCCCTCGAGATTCGCGGCGCGCGCGCTCCCGCTCCGCAGCGCCAGCGCGCAGGCCATGAGGCTGCGGCCGCCGCTGCGGCAGACGAAGACCGGCATCGCCCCGCCGGGGAGCTCCGCGAGCCGCCACTCGAGCTCCCCGAGCGGTATGTTGCGCGCTCCGGGGAGGTGTCCCGCCGCGAACTCGCGCGGCTCCCTGACATCGATCAGCGCAAGCGCCGAGCCCGGCGCCTGCCGGGCGATGAGATCGCGCAAGCCCTGCGCGGTCAGCCGGAGCAAGGCATCGAGCATCGCCGCCTCGCAGTCCTGCGCGCTCTCCCGCGGCTCGGTGATCGTGGCCCGCTCGCCGCAGACGGCGCAGTCCGCGCGCTGCGCGACCGGCAACTCCACGAAGCGCAGCTCGAGCGCATCGTAGACGAGGAGCCTCCCGATGAGCGGCTCGCCGACTCCGGTCACGAGCTTCACCGCCTCGGTCGCCTGGAGCGTCCCGAGCACCCCCGGCAGCACCCCGAGCACGCCTGCCTCGGCGCAGCTCGCGACCGCCCCGGGCTGAGCCTCGCAGAACAGGCACCGGTAACACGGACCGCGCCCCGGCACGAAGGTCATGGCGTGCCCTTCGAAGCGATGGATCGCCGCCGTCACCAGGGGCTTGCCGAGGAGCACGCAGGCGTCGTTGATGAGATAGCGCGTGTCGAGGCGGTCGGTGCCATCGAGCACCAGGTCGTAGCGGGTGAGGACCTCGCGCACGTTCCGCGCCGTCAGGGTGAGCGCGTGCGCCACCACCTCGATGTCAGGATTGAGGGCGAGCAGCCGCTCGCGCGCGACCTCGACCTTCGGCCGGCCGACGTCGGCGCTCGCGAACAGCACTTGCCGCTGCAGGTTCGAGAGCTCGACGCGGTCGCCGTCGACGATGCCGAGCGTTCCCACTCCCGCCGCCGCGAGGTACAGCGC
>JAKAZP010000283.1 GCA_021815905.1 Pseudomonadota bacterium
GACCTTGGCACCGCGCGCCGAGGCCTTGGCGATGATGCTCTGGCCGGTGGCCACGGAGCCGGTGAAGCTGATAGCACTCACGGCGGGGGCGGTGACCATTGCCTCGCCGACGATCGAGCCCCTCCCCATCACGAGGTTGAATACACCGGGCGGCAGCCCCGCGCGCGAGATGATCTCGGTCAACGCCCAGGCGCAGCCGGGCACGAGCTCGGCCGGCTTGAACACGACCGTATTGCCGTAGCAAAGGGCCGGCGCGATCTTCCACGCGGGAATGGCCATCGGAAAATTCCACGGCGTGATCATGCCCACCACGCCGACAGGCTCGCGCGTCACCTCGACGGTGAGGCCGGGACGCGTCGAGGCCAGGAGCTCCCCGGGAATGCGCAGGGACTCCCCGGCGAAGAACTTGAACACGCTGCCGGCCCGCGCCACCTCGCCGATGCCCTCCTTGAGCGTCTTGCCTTCCTCACGCGAGAGCAGGCGTCCCAGCTCCTCACGGCGGGCGAGCAGTTCCGTGCCGATGCGATCCAGCGCGTCGAAACGGTCCTGGATGGAGCTGAATTGCCAGCTCTCGAACGCCTTCGCCGCCCCGGCGATGGCGTCCACCGCATCCGCGGCGCTCGCTTGCGCGTACGATCCGACGACATCGGAGGTATCCGACGGGTTGATGTTGGGCCGCGCGTCCGCGCCCTCGCGCCAGTCGCCGGCGATGAAATTGCGATGAAGCGAATCGGTCATTGATATTTGTGAAATACGCGCTTGGTGATGAGATAGCCGTCGAGCCCCTCATGGCCGCCCTCGCGGCCGTACCCGCTCTCCTTGACACCGCCCGAAGGCGCCTCCACGACCGAGCCGCCGACGTGGTTGATGGACATGATGCCCGCCTCGAGCCGGCGGGCCAACCTGTTGGCGGTTGCCGAGGAGCGCGTGAAGCCGTACGCGGCGAGGCCGTAGGGAAGCCGGTTCGCGATCGCGATGGCCTCGTCGAGGTCGCTGAACGGCCGCAGGGGCGCGACGGGGCCGAATGGCTCGAGGGTCATCATCTGCGCGTCGTCCGGCACGCCCGTCAGCACCGTGGGCGCATAGAAGAAGCCTCGATCGCCGATCCGCCGTCCGCCGCAGAGAGCCTTTGCGCCCCGCTCAACCGCATCGGCCACCAGGGCCTCCACGGCTTTAAGCCTCCGGCCATTCGCGAGCGGTCCCATCTGTATCTTGGGCTCCATTCCGTCGCCGACGGTCACCGCTCGCGCGCCTTCCACGAAGGCCGCCGTGAAGCGATCGAAAATGGACTCGTGCACCAGGAAGCGGCTCGGCGAGGTACACACCTGGCCCGCGTTGATGAACTTGCCGAGCACGCTGGCGCGAGCCGCCTGCACCGGATCGGCATCCTCGCAGACGATGACCGGCGCATGTCCGCCCAGCTCCATGATGGTGGGCTTCATGGCGGCCGCGGCAAGGCCCGCCAGATGCTTGCCGACCGGCACGGAGCCCGTGAAGGCGATGAAGCGGATGATGGGAGAGGCGATGAGCCGCTCGGAGATCTCCGATGGAACACCGAACACCAGGTTGAGGACACCTGGCGGCACGCCCGCATCCTGGAAGCAGCGCACGATGGCGCAAGCCGTTCCGGGAACTTCCTCCGAAGCCTTGAGCACGATCGAGCATCCGGCGGCAAGCGCCGCGGCGATCTTGCGCAACGGCGAGCCTGCGGGAAAGTTCCACGGCGTGAAGGCGGCGACCGGACCGACGGGCTGCCGCAGAACCATGATCTCGGATCTGGCGTCGACGGGGATCACGCGCCCGTAGGCCCGCCGTCCCTCCTCGGCATCCCACTGGATGATGCCCGCCGCGCGCAGCACCTCTCCCTTGGCCTCGGCGAGGGCCTTGCCCTGCTCGCGGGTCATAATGGCAGCGATGTCCGCGGCGCGCTCGCGGACCAGCCGTGCCGCGCTCAGAAGAATTGTCGTGCGCGCCTCCACCGGGGTGTCGCGCCAGATCTCGAAACCCCTGGCCGCCGCCTCGAGCGCATGGTCCAGATCCCGCGGGCCGGCATGGGGCACGCTGCCCAGCACCTCTTCCGTGGCGGGGTTGAAGACGGGCTCGCTGCGGCCGGCGCTGCCGGTCGTCCAAGCCCCCTCGATGAACATGGATATTTCCGGATACTCGCCCAGCATGCGTCGTCTCCTGTCGATACCGAGGTCAGGCCGCGGTAACGTCCGGAACCGTGACGCCGAGCTTCTCGGCATCCTTCACGATCTTCTGCCAGACGGCGCCCGGCAACGGAATGCCGCCGCTCGAGCGCTCGCGAAAGACTCGCTGTCCGCGCTCGCCGGGGAACAGAATCGCATCCGTCGCTGCGGCCTTGGGCAGTCCCTTGAGCGTCGTCAGCGTGTCGTCCACCAGTCCCTTGAAGTCGGCGAGCGGCGAGAAGGCCTCGACATCGACCGCGATCAACGCGCCGTTCTGCCGATGTTTCCGGCCCTCCGGCGTGCCGGAGTGGAAGCGGGTCACGATCGGGTTGCCCGCGAGCACACTGGTGATCAGCTCGAACACGAGCGACATGGCGGCGCCCTTGGCTCCGGCCATCGGCGTCGGGATCGCGGCGAGCTTCGGATCGGTGGTCGGCTCGCCGGCTTCCGTCAGCGCGGCGCCCTCCGGAAGCGGCTTGCCCGCATTGCGATACTGCGCGATGCGCCCGAGCGCGATGGTCGCGGTCGCCATGTCGAGCAGGACATGGCCGTGGCTCTTCGAGGGCACGGCGATCGACAGCGGGCTCGTCGCCACCGCCGCCCCCTTGGCGCCGGTGTAGCCCATGTTGGGCATGCCCGCGACCATGCCGATGCCGATCATTCCAGCATCCGCCGCGAGGGAGGTGTAGTAGCCGATCGCGCCGGTGTGCACGGTTCCGCGTACCGCCGCCCAGGCGACACCGCTCATCTTCGCGGCGACGACCGCCTCCTGCATGGCCCGCGACATGGCCACGGGGCCCGGCGCTCCGTCGGCGTCGATGAGCACGGTCGCCGGCCGCGGACGCGACACCTTGATGTCGGGCCGAGGCTTCGCCTCCGAGCTCTCGAAGAGCTCCACGTAGCGCGGAATGCGGGAGACGCCATGCGAATCCACGCCACGCAGATTGGCCCACACGAGCACCCGGGCGACGGTCTCGGCTTCCTCACCGCGGAGGCCTAACCGCTCGAACATGGAGCGGACCAGGCTCTCGAGGTCGGGAGCCGCGATACGGATCTTTTCGGATTTGGCCATGGCTTCTCTCGTCAATGGGATTCGCGTTCCGGATCGCCGGGGAACTTGAGCATCCATAAATGATGCTGCGGCGTCTTCTCCCAGACACGCGTCTGGAACGTCTTGTCCATGCGATCCATGTCGGCCGCGTATTCGATGCGGCCGCCGCACGGCGCGTGAAACATTCGGAAGATGTTGGAGCCCAGATTGTGCCGGCCCAGGCGGCGCGACTCCTTCCAGCCCTGGTCGGTCATGAAGTTGCCGCCTTCGATCACCTCGTCGGCGTCGCGAACCTCGAGCGCGATGTGATTGACCGATACCCGGTCGGGCCGGTGGCACAGCAGGAAATTGTGATGCTCGATGTCGCCCTCGCACTGCATGAAGGTTCCCATGGGCTTGACGACGTCGATGGGTCGGAACTTCAGCCGCCCGGTGTAGAAATCGCTCGCCCTCTCCCGCCCTTCCATGCGGATATCGAGCGCGACGTGAACGATCCGCAGAGGCTTGGCGCGGCCGTACGGAGTGACGCCGACATTGCAACGGCCTACGTGGGTTGCGAGGTTTCTCGCGCGCGGCTCGACCTCCGCGCGCACGGGCTGCGACACCCGGAAGCCAATGGCAAAGCCGCTCTCGTCATGGGAATGCGCGGAGCCGTCGGGCGCTCTGCGGACTGCGCGGTCCTTGGACAGCTCCGCGGCAATCGCCTCCAGAGTGGCGGCGTCCGTGACGCCCCAGATCACTTCGCGGATGTTGGGACCTGGCGCAGAGGGCGGAGGCAGCGACGCATCGCCTGCCAAACGCAGCCTGACATATTGGTTGACGGGCGTTCGGAACAACGCCTCCGACGGGGCGCTGCGCTTAAGCTCCAGGCCAGCGTCGCGGAAGAAGCGCTCGCACAGCGCGAGGTCTTCGACGCCGTAGATGACCTCCTCTATGCGTGCAATGGACATCAGCGATACTCCGATTCGCGGCCCGAGGGTGGTGGCGATG
>JAKAZP010000284.1 GCA_021815905.1 Pseudomonadota bacterium
GGGCGAGCCCGCCCGGCGGGGCGGGCCTTCCGGGCGCCTCAGGCGCTCGCGGCGCGCGCCGCGCGCGTCACGGCGCCGCTGCCGCGCCCCAGCCGCTCGCGCGCCATCCGGTCGGCGATGACGTTCGTCGGCTGTTCCTCGCGGCGCGCGCGCTCGAAGATCTCGGTGAGCCGCCCCGGAATGTGCTCGATCTCCGCCCTGACCTGCGCGGCGGTGAAGCCGCCCTGGTACTCGCGCGCGGCGCTGATGATGCCGCCGGCGTTGATGACGTAGTCCGGCGCATACAGGATCCCGGCGCCCATGAGCGCCTGGCCGTCCGAGTCGCGCGCGAGCTGATTGTTCGCGGCGCCCGCGACGATGGGCGCGCGCAGCGCGGGAATGCTGCGCTCATCGAGCACCGCCCCGAGCGCGCACGGGGCGAGCACGTCCGCCGGCTCGCTCAGGATGCGCTCGGTCGGGACGGGCTCGGCGCCGAGCTCGGCCGCGACCCGCTCGAGCACGGCCGCGCGGGCATCGGCGACCTTCAGGCGCACGCCCTCGGCGGCGAGCAGCCGGCAGAGGGGCTGGCCGACCCCGCCCGCGCCCTGCACGGCGACCGTGAGACCCTCGAGATCGGTGCGGCCGAGCCGGAATCTCACGGCCGCCCGGATGCCGAGAAAGACGCCGAGGGCGGTCTTCGGTCCCGGATCCCCGCCCGCCTCCCCGGGGGCGTGCGGCCGTCCGCTGACGAACGGAGTGACGCAGGCGACCTGCTCCATGTCCGCCGTGCTGGTTCCGACGTCCTCCGCCGTGATGTAGCGGCCGCCGAGCGAATCGACGAGTCTGCCGAACGCCTCGAGCGCCTCGCGGGTCTTGCCCTTGCGCGAATCGCCCAGGATCACCGACTTGCCGCCGCCGAAGGGCAGATTCGCCATGGCATTCTTGTAGCTCATGCCGCGCGACAGCCGCAGCGCGTCCGCGAGCGCCTCGGCCGAGGTGGCGTAGGGCCACATCCGGCACCCGCCGGCGGCCGGCCCGAGGACGGTCGAGTGGATGGCGACGATGGCGCGCAGCCCCGAGGCGATGTCGTACCCGAACACCACCTGCTCGTGGGCATCGAAATCGCGCATCTCGTAGAGGTCCATGGCTCACGCTCCCGGTCGATGGGCCACCGAGGGTACTCGCGCACCCCTGCACGGCGCGTGACAAAGGTTGCTCTCGAACGCGTCTCGGTGAATCATTCATTGCGTCAATGGCGTGATGATGACCGGACCGATGCAAGTGGACCTCGACCGTGGAGACCTGCGGATTCTCGACCTCATCCAGAAGCACGGTGACCTCTCGGCCGCCGAGCTCGCCGAGCGGCTCGGCATGACCGCCTCGACCTGCTGGCGGCGCATGACGCGGCTGACGGAGCTGGGGGTGATCCGGCGCCGGGTGGCGCTCCTCGACCGCGAGAAGCTCGGGATCAACGTCCTCGTGTTCTCGCACGTGAAGCTCTCGGGACACGGGCGCGATGCGCTGCTGAAGTTCGAGCAGGCGGTGCGCGAGCATCCCGAGATCCTCGAGTGCTACACCCTGATGGGCGAGACCGACTTCCTGCTGCGCATCGCCTGCCGCGACATCAAGGCGTACGAGGCATTCTTCCTGGACCACCTGTCCCGCTTCCCCGGGGTCCAGTCGGTCCACTCATCCATTGCGCTCTCGGTGATCAAGGAGACGACGGCGCTCCCCCTGACGGGCGGGACTGCGGCGCCGCGGTGAGGATGACGAGGTGGCGCTCCTCCTCGAGTCCCGGCACGGCGATCGGGTGGGACTCCGCGACGCGCCAGCCGCGCGGCAGCGCCTCGAGCTCGCTCGCCGGCCAGCGCCCCTTCATGGCGAGCACGCGGGTGTCGGGACCGGCGAGCGGCGTCACGGCCGAGACGAGCTGCGCAAGAGGGGCGAACGCGCGCGCGATGACGGTGTCGAACGGCGTGGCCGGACGAAGCCTCTCGACCCGCGCCTGCAGGGGCTCGACGTTGACGAGTCCGAGCGTGCGCTGCGCGTGCGAGACGAAGCGGATCTTCTTGCCGCTCGAGTCGATCAGCGTGAAGCGTCGCTCCGGGTCGACGAGCGCGAGGGGCAGGCCGGGGAAGCCCGCCCCGGTGCCGACATCGGCCACGGCGAGCCCGCGCAGGTAACGGTGCACGGCGAGACTGTCGAGCAGATGATGAGTGATCATGTCCCGGCGATCCTTGATCGCCGTGAGATTGAAGCGTCGATTCCAGCGCGCGAGCTCATCGAGCAGCATGAGCAGCCGCGCGGCGTCGCGCTCCGTCAGCGCCACCCCGAGGGCGGCGGCGCCGCGGATCAGGGCGGTCCCCTGCGCCGCGTCCGCCGGGTGATGAACCGATTGCCCGGGCATGCGCGCATGATATTCCCCACGGCATGAGACTGCTGCTCGTAGAAGACGACGCCATGATCGGCGAGGCGATCCGCACGGGCCTGAAGCGCGAGGGCTTCGCGGTCGACTGGGTCTGCGACGGGGAATCGGCCGCGCAGGTGCTGCGCACGGAGGAATTCGATCTGCTGCTGCTCGACCTCGGCCTGCCGCGCAAGGGGGGCCTGCAGATCCTCGGCGAGCTGCGGGCACGCGGCCAGGGCCTGCCGGTGCTCATCATCACCGCGCGCGACGCGGTGTCCGATCGCGTGCAAGGGCTCGATGCCGGCGCCGACGATTATCTGGTCAAGCCGTTCGATCTCGACGAGCTCGCCGCGCGCATCCGCGCGCTGCTGCGGCGCAAGTCGGGCCACACCGCTCCGGCGATCGAGCACCTCGGCGTGGTGTTGAATCCGGCGACCCACAGCGTGGCGAGGGACGGCCGCGACATCGCGCTCTCGCCCCGCGAGTTCGCGCTGCTGCAGCTGCTCATGGAGCGCCCCGGCACGATTCTCTCGCGCGCGCGGATCGAGGAGCGGCTGTACGGCTGGGGCGAGGAGATCGAGAGCAACGCCGTGGAGGTATACGTTCACGGGCTGCGCCGCAAGCTCGGCGCCGACTTCATACTCAACGTGCGCGGCGTCGGGTACCGCGTGAGACCGGCATGACGGCCGGCTCACTGCGCGCGCGCCTGCTCGCATGGCTCCTCGGGGGCGTGCTGCTGCTCGGCGTGGTCGGCGGCCTCATCGTCTACCGCAACGCCCTCAACGAGGCCGACGCCTTCTTCGACTACCACCTGCGGCAGACCGCGCTGTTCCTGCGCGATCAGCCGGTCGAATATCTCTGGCCGCCGCCCATTTCATCCAACGACGTCGCGTATGACTTCGTCGTGCAGATCTGGACGATCGACGGCGAGCACATCTACAACTCGCCGCTGCACACGGTGCTGCCGAACTCGACGACGCTCGGCTTCTCGACCGTCTCGACTCGCGCGGGGCGCTGGCGGGTGTACGGCACCGAGTCGCCGACCAAGGTGGTGGAAGTCGCCCAGCCGATGGGCGTGCGGCGTCAGCAGGCCGCGCAACTCGCGCTGCGCACGCTCGCGCCGTTTGCGCTGCTCGTTCCGGTGCTGGGACTGTTCGTCTGGCTCGCCGTCGGGCGCGCGCTCGAGCCGCTGCAGCGGCTCGCCACCTCGGTCAAGTCGCGCCAGGTGAACGCGCTCGAGCCGCTCTCGGCCGAGCGGCTGCCGGAGGAGGTCCGCCCGCTGGTCGGCGCGCTCAACGACCTGCTCGCGCGCCTGACGGTCGCGCTCGATCACGAGCGGGCCTTCATGGCGGACGCGGCCCACGAGCTGCGCACGCCGCTCACGGCGCTCGACCTGCAGTTGAGCGCCCTGGCCCGGGCGGGTACGGACGCCGAGCGCTCCGAGGCCATGGACAAGCTCGCCGCCGGCGTACAGCGCGCGATCCGCCTGGTCGAGCAGATGCTGTCGTTCGCGCGCCAGGAGCCGCGGGCCGCCGAGCCGGCGCGCGCGCGGATCGCGCTCGATGAGCTCGCGCGCGAGGTGGTCGCCGAGCTGGTGCCGCTCGCGGACGCGCGGCGGATCGACCTCGGCATCTCCGGAGCGCTGCCGGTGTTCGTGCGCGGGGATCGCGAGGCGCTCGCGACCCTGATCCGCAACCTGGTCGATAACGCCGTGCGCTACACGCCTGCGGGCGGCACCGTGGACGTGTTCGTGGAGCGCGCCGCCCTCGAGCCGGCGCGCGCGGTGCTCAAGGTGCGCGACAACGGTC
>JAKAZP010000285.1 GCA_021815905.1 Pseudomonadota bacterium
CTCCTCCACCTCATCGAGCTCGGGGAGGATGGCGACCGTGCACGCGGAGGTATGGATGCGGCCCTGCGCTTCCGTCGCCGGCACGCGCTGCACGCGGTGCGTTCCGGACTCGAACTTCAAGCGCGAGAAGGCGCCGCGTCCGCCGATGCGGCTGATGATCTCCCGGTAGCCGCCGTGCTCGCCGGGGTTCTCGCTCAAGACCTCGACGGTGAATCCCTTCGACTCGGCGTAGCGCGCATACATCCGGAACAGATCGCCGGCGAAGATGGCCGCCTCGTCCCCGCCGCTGCCGGCGCGAACCTCGAGGAACAGGCTCCGCTCGTCGCGCGGATCCTGCGGCAGCAGGAGCGAGCGCAGCTTCGCCTCGGCCCTCTCGAGCTCGGATTGCACGCCGGCGAGCTCCTCTGCGCCGAGCGCGCGCATGCCGGCATCGGCGTCGGAGAGCATCTCCCGCGCCGCGGCGAGATCACGCTCCAGGCTCCGGTACTGCGCGAGCCCCTCGGCGAGAGGCTGCAGCCGCGCATATTCGACCGAGAGGTCACGGAACTGCGGCGATCCCCCGGCGATGTCCGCGGTCGCCAGCATCCGTCCGACCTCTTCGAACCGGTCGGAAAGCCTGTCGAGGCGCTGGCGGATGGATTCCTTCATGCATGCGGTCGCTTGTTGGGGCGCGGCATTCTCGGGGATCGGCCCGCGGCCTGACAAGTTGCCCGCGCCGCGCTTCATATATAGTGCGGGCGTGACTCCCTCGGCTCGTATGCTCACCCGATTGGTCCCGGCGCTGTCCCTGTCGCTTGCCGCCGGATGCGCCACCGTTGCGCCGGGCAAGCCCGCCGCCGCTCCCGCCGCAGACCCCGCGGCTTTGACCATTGTCGCGGAAATCGCGCTCGAGCGCGGCCAATGCCGGGTAGCCTCCGAGACGTACGCGACCGCCGCGCAGATCGGCTCGGCCGCGGTGGCCCACCGTGCGAGCGATGTCGGTCTCGCCTGCGAGGACCTGCCCGCGGCCTGGAGATCGGTGAAGCGGTGGTATTCGCTCCAGCCGCGCAGTCGCGAGGCCGAAGCGACCTATGCGACGGTGGCGCTCAAGCTCTACCGGATCGCCGATGCGCGCGCGGCGGTCACGGCATTCCTGCGGGCTCCGCGATCGGCGGGCTCTCCGGCGCGCACGCGCGCGCTCGCCGATGGGCGCCTCGCCTCGCTCACCGGACTGCTGCTCGGGGAGGCCGACGCGTCCGCGGTGCTGGCGGTGCTCGATGGGGCCGTCGACCGCTCGAGCGCCTCGCCGGCCGCGCTGACGCTTCTCGGTGAAGTGGCGCTCGAGGCGTACGATGCGCCGCGCGCCGAGCGCTATGCGCACCTCGCGCTGCGGCGCAGCCCGCACGATTTCCAGGCGCAGCGGCTGCTCGCCCGGGCCGACGTGGTGCTCGGCAATCCCGAGCGGGCCGTCTCGACCGCGCGGCGGATCGCGCGCGAGCATCCTCGACGCGGGGCGTTCGAGCCGGCCGACATCTACGAGGCGCTCGGTCGCACCGAGGATGCGCACCGCGAGCTCGAGCGGCTGCGAGCGGGCGATGCTCCGCCGAGCGAGATCGAGCGGCGCCTGGCGGTGCTCTCGTTCCAGTCCGGCGACCTCGCGGACGCGCAGGAGCGATTCGTCGAGCTCGCCGAAAAGGGTGACGCGAACGACGCGACGCTGATGTATCTCTCGGACATCGCGGCACGCGAGGGCGATGTTGCCGCCGCGCTCGCCGGATACGGAAAGCTCGAGGACTCCCCGCTCGGCTTCAGCGCGCGCTCGAAGGCCGCGACGCTGCTGTTCGGATCCCATCGACGCGCGGCCGCACTCGCCCTGCTCGATGCGTATGCCGCGAAACATCCCGAGCGCCGGATCGACGTCACGGTCACGGAGGCGCAGCTTCTGAGCGACCACGGGGCCGCGGGCGCGGCGCTGAAGCTGCTCGATGCGGCCTTGCGCAGCCATCCGCGACATCCCGAGCTCGAGTACCAGCGCGCCGTGACGCTCGAGCAGGCCGGTGAGCTCGGCAACTCCGTGCAGGCATTCGACCGGCTGCTCGCCGAGCGGCCCGGTGATCCGACATTGATGAATGCGCTCGGCTACACCCTCGCCGATCATCACCTGCAGCTCGCGCGCGCCGACTCGCTCATTCGTCGGGCGCTCGCGGCCATGCCGGACAATCCCGCGGTGCTCGACAGCTTCGGCTGGGTGCGTCTGCGCGAAGGGGATGCCGCGGGCGCGGTGCCGGCGCTCGCGCGGGCGTATTCGCTGAGCCACGATGCGCAGATCGCCGCGCACTGGGGCGAGGCGCTCTGGAGGGCGGGCCGCCACGGGGCCGCGCGCAAGGTCTGGGCCGAAGCGCTCGCGCGCAATCCGCACTCGAAATCCCTCATGTCCGTGGTGGAGCGCTACCTGCCCGATGCGAAATAGGCTGACCCTCACCGCGGCCGCGCTGCTGGCCGCCGCCGCGCTCTGCGGATGTCAGACCGCGCCGGTCGCGCCCGCGCCGGCCCTGGCCTGGACCGTGCGTCGCCCGATGCTGCAGGCGCTGGCTCGATTCGACCTCGACGGTCGGGTCGCGGTGGCGGTCGGGAAGCAGGGGTTCGATGCCGGGCTGCGCTGGAGTCAGGTCGGTGCGATGGCCAGTCTGACGCTCAGCGGCCCCCTGGGGGCCGGGGGCGTCAAAGTCACCGAGCGCGAGGGGAGCCTGCGCGTGATCACCTCGAGCGGCCAGCATCTCGGAAATGCGGCCGCGCGCGCGGAGCTGCTCGAGAAGCTCGGGTTCGAGCCGCCGATCACGAGCCTCAGGTACTGGATGCTCGGCGTACCCGATCCCGCCACCTCCGCCCAAGTGACCCTCGGGTCGGAACAGCGCGCGCAGATCATCGAGCAGTCGGGCTGGCGCATCGAATATCGCTCGTACATGCCCGTCGGCGCCGACTGGCTGCCGCGATTTCTGACACTTCGGCACTCGGGCGTGCGCGTACGGATGCTGGTGGATCAGTGGCAACTTTGAGCTCGACCGAGAGCCGCTGGCCGGCGCCGGCCAAGCTCAATCTGTTCCTCCATGTCACCGGGCGCCGTTCCGACGGGTACCACGAGCTGCAGACTCTGTTCCAGATCATCGATCTCTGCGATTCGGTCGGTCTCGCGGTGCGCGAGGACGGGGCCATCGAGAGACTCGAAGGACCCCCCGGGGTCGACCCGGAGTCGGATCTCACGGTTCGCGCGGCACGCGCGCTGAAGGCGGCGACCGGAACGGCGCTCGGCGTCTCGCTCCGGGTCCTGAAACGGATCCCCATCGGCGGGGGGCTCGGCGGGGGAAGCTCGGATGCGGCGACGACGCTGCTCGCGCTCAATCAGCTCTGGGGCTGCGGACTCGAGGTCGACGACCTCGCCCGGATCGGACTGCCGCTCGGCGCGGATGTGCCTGTATTCGTTAGGGGTTTCTCGGCCTGGGGCGAGGGGGTCGGCGAGCGGCTCTCGCCCGTGGAGCTTCCCGAGCGCTGGTACGTGGTCATCCATCCAGCGGTCGGGGTGAGCACGCGGGAGGTGTTCCAGGCCCCTGAATTGACACGAAATTCCCCCGTCATCACAATACGCGCCTTTTTCGAGGCCGGGAGCCGTAACGACTGCGAGCCGGTGGTGCGTGCGCGCTACCCGGAAGTCGCCGAGGCGCTCGACTGGCTCTCGCGCCACGCGCCGGCGCGCCTCACCGGAACAGGGTCCTGTTTGTTCGCTTCCTTCACGAGTGCCTCCGAAGCCGAGCGCGTCGCGGCGCGGGTGCCGGAACGGTGGCAGAGCTTCGTGGCCCGGGGCCTTGATCTCTCGCCCGCCCGGGAGCGGGCGGCGCATGCGCCGAGCGGGTGGGCAGGATGGCCAACCCGGTAGCGACAGGCGCGGCAGGAGCGCAGCATGGAGCCCGTGTCACGGCGGATCCGAGCGGCTGAGTTGATTTTGCTGGGGTGTCGCCAAGTGGTAAGGCAGCGGGTTTTGATCCCGCCATTCGGAGGTTCGAATCCTTCCACCCCAGCCATCGAGCCCGGGCCGCCAACGCGCGGCGCGGCGCGCAGGATGACGATCGGCATGAAGAATCTATGAGCACGAGCGACACGCTGGCAGTTTTCGCCGGTAACGCCAATCCGGCGTTGGCGATGGACAGCGCGCG
>JAKAZP010000286.1 GCA_021815905.1 Pseudomonadota bacterium
GTTCGGAAACTTCTCGAGCACCGAGCGGAACGCGCTCTCGGCGGCCGCGTAGCTCTGGTTCACATACTCGGCTTCCCCCAGCCAGTAGTACGCATTCGGCGTGAGCGGGCTGTCCGGATAGTTCTTGATGAACCCCTGAAAGCCCGTGATCGCCACGGAGTAGCTGCCCGCCTTCAGCGCATCGAACGCCTGCCCGTAGACCTGCTGCTGCGTCGAGGTGACCCCCGGCGGCCCGGCCGCGGCCGACGACCCGCCGGCTCCCGCGCCCGCCGTCGTGCCGTGCTCGAGCGCCCTCACCCGCCGGTTGAGATCGGCGTACAGATCGTGCTGCTGCTTGAGCAGCTTTCGGTTTTGATTCTGCAGATCATCGATCCGTCCGCGCAAGTCGCGCACCTGCGACTGCAGGGAATCGACCTGCTCGGCAAGCTGCAACAGACTCCGGTTGGCGATCACGCGCTCGACCTTCGAGACCCTCGCGTTGAGATCGTTCAGTTGCAGCTGCACCGGGTCCTGCCCCGGCGGGGTGCTCGCGCAGCCGGCGGCGAGCACCGCGACGAGCGCTATCGGGATGAGTCGGCGCATGGGAGGCTCCTGCGGCGGTCGCAGCTCGAGCTATTGCCCCGAGGAGCCCGGCTGCGCCGGCTGTCCGGGCGTCGGGTTCGTCCCCGGGGGCTGCTCGGGCGTGAGATACACGATGTCCACCCGGCGGTTCTTGGCCCAGGCGGCGCGGTTGTGCGCCGGATCGACCGGGCGCTCCGCGCCGTAGCTCACCACCGTGATCTGGTTGGGCGATGCGCCCTGCAGCAGCATCGCCTGCCGGACGGACTCCGCCCGGCGCATGCCGAGCCCGATGTTGTACTCGGGCGACCCGCGCTCGTCGGTGTTGCCTTCGAGGCGGACGCGCGCCGAGGAGTGATCCGCCAGATACTTCGCGTGCGCCGCCACGATGTCGATGCCCCTGCCGGTGATCGTCGCGCTGTCGAAGGCGAAATGGATCGTGCGGTCCGCGAGCATGCCCTGCTGCGGGCCCGGGACCGACTGCTGGTTGCCGAACGGGCCGCCGTTGGCATTCGCCCCGCCCGCGCCCTGGGACTCGGCTCCCGCACCGGGACCCGCCGCCGATTGCGACGGCGCACCCGTGGGCTGGGGCGGTTTGCTGGCGCAGGCGGCGAGCCCGAGGACTCCCGCGAGCAACATCAACACAAGAGTTCGACGATACATAGACCCTTCTCCACCATCGCCGCCGCACCGGCAGCCGTTATAGGACATTCACACGGGCACAGCCGCCCGTTCGAGCTCACTGACGAAACGGACCCCATGCCGGAGCTTGCACCTGCCCTTGCGTCGGCTTGAGTGAAAGCCCCGTCAGGCCGTCGACCGAGATCGTGGCGAGATTGCCCGCCTCGCCGCTGCCCGGCCGGGCGGCATAGATGATCGTCGCACCGTTCGGGGCGAAGCTCGGGGAGCTGTCGAGCGGCCCGTGCGTCAGCACCCGGAACTCGCCCGTGGCGAGATTCTGCACCGCGATGCAGTAGCGTCCGTTCGAGCGCGTGACCATCGCGAGCATCTTCCCGTCGGCGGAAACGTGCGGGTCCGCATTGTAGTCGTCGGTGAAGGTGATGCGCACCGGATTGCCGCCGGAGCGCGCGCCGACACGGTAGATCTGCGGCTCACCGGCCCGGTCCGAGGTGAAGTAGATCGATTTGCCGTCGGGGGCCCAGTCGGCCCCGGTATTGATCGCCGGCGCGCGGGTGATCTGCGTGAGCCGCTGGCTGGCAAGGTCGAGGACCCAGATCTGCGGATAGCCGCTGTCGCCGCTCAGGGTGAGGGCGAGCTTGCGCCCGTCGGGCGACCACGCGGGCGCGCCGTTCTCCCCGGCCTTCATCGACACGCGCGTGCGCTGTCCGGACCTGATGTTCTGCACGAAGACCGCCGAGAGGTGATCCTCGAACGACACGTATGCGATCGATTTGCCATCGGGAGACCACGAGGGCGACATGATGGGAAAGCGCGACTCGAGGATCAGATGCTGATTGTAGCCGTCGGCGTCGGCGACCACCAGTTGGAAGCGCTGCGCCGCGCCCTGGCCGACCACGGCCACGTAGGCGATGCGGGTGTTGAAGGCGCCGCGGATGCCGGTGATCGCCTGGTAGATGACGTCGCTCACCTTGTGCGCCGCGCTGCGCATCGCGTCCGGGCCGCCGACGAAGCGCTGCCGGGCGAGGCTCTGGCCGGTGAGCACGTTGAGCAGGTTGAAATCGACCGCGAGCTGGCCGTTGCCGCTCGGGACGATGCGCCCCACCACCACGTAGTCGATGCCGGTGCCCTTCCAGGCGGGCAGGCTGACATCGGCCGCGTGGCTCGGCGTCGCCGGCATCTGCCCGCGCGGCAGGGCGCTGAAGCGGCCGCTGCCGACCAGATCGTGTTGGATGACGCCCGAGACGTCGATGCCGCTCGCGGGCAGGCCGGGGAAGGGCACGATGGCGATCGGCACGGGGTTGCTCACCCCGGAGGTGATCTCGATGTTGAGCTGCGCCTGCGCGGGCGCGGCGAAGCCCGCGGCGAGCACGGTCGCGAGCAGGATCCCAAAGGCGGCTCTGGCTGTCACTTTCATGGTTTGGCGTTCAATCGGTCGGCTTGAATTTGATGATGAGCTCTCGCTGGAAAAGCGATGGATCGGGCGGCGCCGGCAGGGGCGAGGCGCGGTACACCGCCGCCTCGATCGACTGCCGCACCGCCTGATCGCCGTTGCACTGTCCGATCGTCACGTTGGTCACGGCGCCCCCGGGCACTTCGGTCACATCGAGCACGCATTCGATGCCGGGCCGGGCCGTCGGAGGCCGGATCCACGCATTCTGGATCCGGCTGGTGATCTCGGCCTGCCAGCTCGCGAGCTCGCCCTTCGCCGCGGCCTGCTGCGCCTCGTCGTTGAGGCTCTGCTGAAGCTGAGCAATGCGCTGTGCGCGCTCCCTGGCGGCGAGCTTCTTCGCGAGCGCGATCTTTCGCTCCTGCGCCCGTTTCTTCTCCCGGGCGAGCTTGCGCGCTTCGGCGCGCTTTTTCTCCCGCTCGAGCTTCTTCGCCTTGGCGGTCGCCGCGGCCTCGGCGCGCTGCTGTGCTTCCTGCTTCTGCCTGGCCTCCTGCCGGACCTGCAGCTCGCGCGCGGCGGCCGCCTGATGCGCGGCCTCCTGCTTCGCGGCCTCGGCCCTCATCGCGAGCTCCTGCGGGCTCGGCGGCGGCGGCCCCTGCGGCTCGGGCACCGGGGTGGGGGGCGGTGAGGGCGCGGGTGCGGGGGGCTGCGTCCTGGCCGCAGGCGGCTTGACCTCTCGCGGCGAAGGCGTGGAGGCGATGCCCATCCCCTTGAGCGTGCGGGCATCCACGACGGTCGCCTGGATTGGAAGCGTGGGCGCGGGCGCCGGCCGGCGCAGGGTCCACCAGCCGTAGCCAAGCAGGCCGATCACCGTTCCGTGCAGCAGCACGGACAGTCCTATCGACACCCATCGGTCGCGCGCAGGCTCGGACATCGGGCAAGAGGGATTCCGTCAGCTCCCCGTCCGCCGGGGGCTCGGCGGCAACGGGCTGGTGATGAAGCCGACCTGGTGCGCCCCCGCACGCTGCAGGAGCACCAGGGCCTGGACCACGACGCCGTAAGCCACCGCCGTGTCGGCCTTGACGAGCACCGGTCGCTCGGGATCGCCCTTGAGGGCCGCGGCCGCGCGCGACTCGATCGCATCGGGACTCGCGGGCAGCCGGGGATCACCGCCGACGTTGAGATAGAATCGCCCCTCCCGGTCCACGGACAATACGACCGGCAGGTTTTTGAGCATCCGCGCCTTCAGAGGTTCCGCTCCCGCCTTCGGCAGGTCGACCTTCACGCCCTGGGTGAGCAGCGGCGCCGTGATCATGAAGATGATGAGCAGCACCAGCATGACGTCGATGTAGGGCACGACGTTGATCTCGCCCATCAGCCGTCGACCTCGGTGGACTTGAGCCATGACGGGCGCCTCTCAGCGCGCTCCCGCGCCGCCCGGCGCGACGCCGGTCGCCGGCACCGCCGACATCGGCGGCGTGGCGCTCACGGGCGCGCCGGACGTCGCATGGGCCGCCGGCGCCGGCGCGCCGCGGGTCGCGTGCCGCTGCAGGATGGTGGAGAACTCCTCCATG
>JAKAZP010000287.1 GCA_021815905.1 Pseudomonadota bacterium
CATCTCGATGAAGGCGTCCTGACCTTCCCAACGCGCGACGATCGCGCCGCGCAGCTTCCCTGAGACCTGGATGCCGTAAGAGGCCGTGAAGCCCGCGAGCATGCCGGCATCGCCCGTGAAGAGCGCGCGCACACCGAGCCCGGCGACGCCGATGCCGAGCGCCGAGAGCGCGAACACCTCGGGCGGCGAGCAGCGCGTGAGCGGCGCGAGGACGAGCGAGGGATCGCGTGTCAGGACGCGCTCCGCGAGCGCCCGGGTGGCCGAGCGCACCGTCTCGAGATCGCCCTCGAAGGTCGAGAGCGCACCGCCTGGGGAGAAGCCCAGCTCGGTGAGCAGGGCGCCGAACTCCGGCGGTTCCGGCACGCCTTCGATCGTGAGGCCCGCCACTCCCGCGCGGGCACTCGCCTCGAGCGCGAGGCGCGAGAGCGCGGCGAAGGCGGCGAGGGCGGTGGATGCCTCGAGATTCTCCACCAGACGAAAGCGCAGGCGAAGATCCGCCGCGACCGCGCTGCGCGGATGGTGGGTCAGCGTGGCCGCCCCCGCGAGGTGCTCACCCGAGGTCAGGAGCACCGCGCATCGGTCGCGCGCGGTCCAGTCGTGCGCCCCGAGCAGCGCATCGACCAGGAAGAGCTCGCTCCGGCGCGCCCACCGCGCCGCGGGCCCCGACGGGAGCCCCTCCGGGCTCACCCCGCGAGGCGCCGGCGCCGAAGCAGCGCGAGCCCCGCCATGCCGGCGGCGAGCAGCGCCAGGGTGCCGGGCTCCGGGATCCCCGCCGGGTCGCTGGTCGCGCCCGCATCGATCCCCAGGTTGGGCGTCGTCTCGTAGGCGTCGGCGATCAGGTTGAGTTTGAGATCCGCTCCCCCGGTGCCATCGACCGCGAATTCCGCCCAGCCGTAGTGCGTCTGGCCGCCGATATCGAGCGCGAGGCCGAGATAGCTGGTGCCGCTGTCGAGCAGCGGGCCGCTCGATGAGCCGTAGTAATTGACGGAGTAGTAGTACTGGTACCCGCCGTAATCGCACGAGCCCTTGTAGTAGTCGTAGCAGACCCAGTAGGAGGACTCGCTCTGGTAACCGTTCTCGGTGTTGACCAGCGCGTTCTCGGAGCCGACGTACGTGCCGCCGGAATGGATCGAGCTGCCCGTCGACACGGGCGTCGGGGTGAATGACAGGCCGGCGCCGGTGAGGGTGGTCTCGGAGCCGTAATAGGCCGGCTGGCTGCCGCCATAAGTCGAATAGAGCGAATACGGTCCGGTGAAGCTCTGCGGGAAGATATCGAGCACGTCACCCGCGATCGAGGTGCCGAAGCTGTTGGTGAACCCGCTGTTCACGTTGTTGACGATGACGGTCGCCGAGGCGAGACCGGGCGCGAGGGCGAGGGTGCCCGCGCCGGTGAGGACCATCCGCATGCTGAGCTTGCTCACTGTTGACTCCGGTCCGAGGGTCGGACTCTGTATCCAACAGGTTGCAAGCGCCGTGCCCGCCCGGGAACGGCTGTAATTTCAACGTGTTATTACAACATCGAAGTTGGATGTCAATTTCATCGGCAGTCCTCCATGACCTGTTATGTCGCGGCACGCCGGAAAGTGGGAAGCGCGTCGCGGTTGCTCGATGAAACTGTGACGCGGGTCACACGCGAGCTCGCGCAAAAACTTTACAGCCCTGCTGTAAAGCCGGCCGAAGGGCCGCTGGGGGCCGTAGGGCCGGCCGCCGGGGAACGGCGTTGGCTCAGGCGTCGGGCGTGACCGCGAGCCGCCGCCGCGCCAGGCCGACCAGCAGCCACACGCCCGCGGCGAACAGCGGCAGCGAGCCGGTCTCCGGGACGCCCGCGGAGCCGCCCGGGCCGCCGGTGCCGGCGCTCACCACATCGCCCTCGAGGGTGAGGGTGATGTCGGCGGCGTAGGGACTGTAGGTCGCCGTCGAGTAGGGGCTGCCGCCCGCCTGGACGTAGGAGCCGATGCCGTAAAGGGTGAGGGTGTCGCTGAAGTTGCCGAGGGTGCCGGTGCCGACGTCGATCCCGAGCCCGCTCAGGATCCCCCCGGCGCCGAGCCCGGAGAACGGCGCCCCCCAGTTGGCGCCGGTGAGGAAAGAGCTCGGGGTCGTGCCGATACCGAAGCTGCCGGAGAGAAAATCGGACGGGCCGGAGACCGAGTTGATGAGGTCGAGGAGGGAGGAGACGCTCGAGCCCTGCGTGAGGTTGCCGAAATCGAGCGTGAAGGCGCTGCCGCTTTGGCTCAGCGTGCCGCTGCCCGAGCCGAGCTGGAAGAGTGGATTCACATAGTTGTTGACCTGACCGACGAGCGCGACGGACACCGGAGCGAGCGCGAGCGGGGCCAACTGCGGGTCGACGCTCTCGCCGTTGAACTGCGCGGTGCCCGTATAGAGCCCGGCGGTCGAGGTGTCGAGCCCCACGGTGAGATGGCTCGGGTCGGACGCACCCGGGGCGAGCGGCATGATGCTGCCGCCCGCGGTGAACGGGGCCGAGCTCGTGCTGAGTGAGCCCGTCAGCGAGTCGTTGAGCGCGCTCGGGAGCGCGGCGTTGGTCGCCACGACCGTCCCGGTGGCCGCCTGCCCGACGTGCACGACGCCGAAGTTGACTGCAGGGGTGACCTCGGCGACGGCCGGCGTGTAGACACTGCCGTAGACGTTCACGCTTTGGGTGCCGAGATTGGTCAGACCGAGCGTATCGACGCCGGCGCCGTCGGAGGACATCGCAAGCTGCACGGTGCCGCTGTAAGCTCCCGCGGTCGTGCTCGCGAGCGAGGCGGTGATGCCGCTCGAGTTGCTCGACTGCGGGGCGATGTCCCCCGTCGTGCCGGCGGCCGTGAACACGCCGCTTGCGCCTAAGGCGGTGGCCACCAGGTTCTCGCTGTAGCCGTCATTGGGCGCGGTGTTGGTGACGGTGATGCCGCCGACGAGCGGCGTGCCCCCGACCCGCGTGGCCCCGAGCTCGATCGCGATCGGGACGTTCGGGCTCGCGAGGCGATACACCGTGCCCGAGACCGCGAAGGATTGGGTGCTGGCGGCGCCGACGCAGGCGCTGGTGCATCCGAGGTTGGTGGCGTCGGACGCGTAAGTGAGGGTCACCTCACCGCTCTGAGGTCCCGCGGAGCCGGCCTCGAGGCCGGCGACGATGCTGCTCGAGTCCGTGGTGTTCGGCAGAAGCTGAATGATGCGGCCCGCGGCAAAGGCGGCTCCGGTCGCCGAGGCCTGCACGTCGAGACTGTCCTGCGGGACGGAGGCGCTGATCAGCGCATTGGTGATGCTGAGCGGCACCGTGACCGGGCTGCTGCTCAGGTGTATGTCGCCGAAGTCGATGGGGACGGATGTATTGAGGATCGGATCGGCGCCATTCGTGGTGCTGCCCCCACCGCCCCCACCGCCCCCACCGCCGCCACTGCAACACACGACGAGCGCCAACGCATTGCCGCTGCCGAGCGCGCAGGCGATGAGCGCGGCGGCGGCCACGGCGCGTCCGGCGAGCGGCACGGCGCGGCGCAGGCGCCCGGCGGCCGGGAGGGGAGGATTCTGCGTTCCAGGGGCAGCCGGGGCCGGTCTCGTCATCTCGCACCTCGCGATTTCCGTTCGAGTTCTTCGTTCTTCCGCGGAGGCGCACGCCCCCGCGGCGGAATCGAGCGGAGAATGCAAGACTTGTACCAAAAATCAGTCAACCGTGGCGAATCAGGGTCTTGGACGCCGATGCGCGAGGAGGCGAAGGATCGGTCGGCCCCCATTTGTAAAGTTTCGCGACGATTGCGGGGCCCGGGCAGCGCCGCGCGGCGCCCCTCGCCGCGGGGTCGCTCCCGCGGCGGCGCCGCTCCCCGGTCAGAGCGCTCGCGCTAGGCTGCGAGGCGAGGAACTCTGCTGACGTCGACCTTGCGCGAGGCGTGCCACGCGTCGTAGGCGGCCTGCATGCGCAGCCACACCTCAGGGCCATCCCCGAAGGCCGCGCCGAGGCGGACCGCGACCTCGGCGGAAACCGGCTTGCGCTCGCGCAGGATGTCATACAGGTGCTGGCGGGACATGCCGAGCGCATCTGCGATCGCCGTCTTGGGCAGCTTCAGCGCCGGCAGGATGTCTTCGCGCAGCAGCGCGCCGGGATGAGTCGGGCAGCGCTTCGGATTCCGTTTTGCGATGATTTCGG
>JAKAZP010000288.1 GCA_021815905.1 Pseudomonadota bacterium
TGCGTCCGTTGCTGCTGCTGGTCGGCATCGCCGCCGCCGTCGCGGCCGGTGTCTGGGTCGTGCTCTGGTCGCGCGGCCCGACCTACACCCTGCTGTCGGCGAATCTCTCGCCGCAGGACGAGGCGCAGATCACCCAGGCGCTCGATGGCGCGCAGATTCCCTATCGGCTGGACACGGCGGGCAACGGCATCGAGGTGCCGGCCGAGCAGCTCGACGCCGCGCGCATGAAGCTCGCCGGACAGGGACTCGGCGGCGGCGACAGTTTCGCGGCGCTCGAGAAGGGCTCCGGCTTCGGCGTCAGCCAGTTCATGGAGGACGTGCGCTACCAGCACGCGCTCGAGTCCGAGCTCGCGCGCACCATCTCGAGCCTGCAGCCGATCGCGGGCGCGCGCGTCGAGCTCGCCGTGCCGCGCCAGTCGGTGTTTCTCAGTGAGCAGCACGCGGCCAGCGCCTCGGTGTTCGTCGAGCTCAAGCCGGGCGCCGTGCTCGGCCCCGAGCAGGTGCAGGCGATCGTGAATCTGGTCGCCTCGAGCGTGCCCGACCTCTCCCCCGGTGAGGTGACGGTCGTCGACCAGAACGGCCAGCTGCTGTCCGCGCCCTCCACTGACGACCCGCTCTCCATGGACGAGCGTCAGTACGACATGGTGCAGCGCCTCGACAGCGACTACGTGCATCGCATCGTGGCCCTGCTCACGCCGCTCGTCGGCCCCGGACTCGTGCACGCGCAGGTGGTCGCCGAGCTCAATCTGGGCAGCCGCGAGCAGGCGAAGGAGCTCTACACGCCCGGCAGTCAGATCGTGCGCAGCGAGCAGCTTTCGCAGCAGGCCTCGGGCGGCGCGGTGGGCGGCGTCCCGGGCTCGCTGTCGAACGAGCCGCCCGCTCCGGGCGTCGTGGTGCCGCCGAAGAGCGCCGCCGCGGCGAGCGCCTCCCGTCCGCCCAACGCGGCGCCGGGCGCCGCGGCCGCCGGCAAGCCCAGGGTCGTACCGGTCGGCGGCACGGCCGGCGCCCCGGACGGTCACCTGGTCTCGAGCGATGTCACCCGCAATTACGAGATCGACCGCACCCTCGATTACTCGCAGCAGCCGGCGGGCAGCATCCGCCGGCTCACCGTCGCCGTCCTGCTCGGCCACCGACCGAAACACCGACCCGATAGCGGGTCGAAGGAGGCTGCTATGATTTCGGAGGAGATCGCGCGCGTCACGCAGCTCGTCAAGGACGCGGTCGGCTACGACGCCTCGCGGGGCGACAGCGTGAGTGTCATGAACGCCTCGTTCGACTCGCCGGCGACGCCCGCGGCCGGCGGAGACTACGTCTCCCCGCCGTTCTGGCAGAAGCCTCTGTTCTGGAGCCTGGTGCGGCTGCTCGCGGGGCTGATCGCCGTCATCGTGCTCGTGCTGTCGGTGTTGCGGCCGCTGGTGCGCGCGTTGATGGCTCCGTCCCGCGGGGCGCCCGAGCTGCTGCCGCGGGCCGAGCCCCTGCCCGCCGGCGCGGCTCAGCCGGCGGCCGCCGCGCTGGCGGTCTCGCCGAAGGAAGGCTCCTCGGGCCCGCTCTCGCACGAGCAGCAGCTCGCGCAGGCGCGCACCCTGGTCAATCAGGATCCCAAACGGGTTGCGCAGGTGGTGCGCGGCTGGGTAGGCAACGATGAGTGAGCGCACCGGGCGGCGCGAGGCCGCGCGCAGCGGCACCGAGCGCGCCGCGATCTTCCTGCTGACGCTCGGGGAGAGCGAAGCGGCCCAGGTGCTCAAGCACATGGGCGCCAAGGAGGTGCAGCGCATCGGCACCGCGATGGCGAAGCTCGAGAACGTCTCGCGCGAGGACGTGCACGGGGTGGTGACGGAGTTCTCCTCGACCGTCGAGAGCCAGACCTCCGTCGGCATCGGCACCGACGAGTTCCTGCGCAAGGTCCTGGTGGATGCGCTCGGGCAGGAGAAGGCCGCGAGCGTCATCGAGCGAATCAACCTCGGCGGCTCGAGCAAGGGCCTCGAGACGCTCAAGTGGATGGAGCCGCGCGCCGTCGCCGAGCTCATCCGGCTCGAGCATCCGCAGATCATCGCGATCATTCTCGCCTACCTCGACGCCGACCAGGCGGCCGAGGTGATCGGGCATCTGTCGCAGACGGTGCGCACCGAGGTGATGGTTCGGCTCGGCACCCTGGATGGCGTGCAGCCGAGCGCGCTCACCGAGCTCGACGACATCATGCAGAAGCAGTTCGCCGGCAAGTCGACCGCGAGAACCTCGGTGCTCGGGGGCGCCAAGGCCGCCGCCGACATCCTCAACTTCCTCGAGCCGAGCCAGGAGAGCGCGCTCCTGGAGCAGATCACCCAGAGCGACGAGGCCCTCGCGGCGCGCATCCAGGACCTGGTGTTCGTGTTCGACAATCTGATCGACCTCGACGATCGCAGCATGCAGGAGCTGCTGCGCCAGGTCCCGGGCGAGCGTCTGGTGCTCGCCCTGAAGGGCACCGACCAGGCCCTGCAGGAGAAGATCTTCAAGAACATGTCGCAACGGGCGGCGGAGATGCTGAAGGACGATCTCGAGGCGAAAGGCCCGGTGCGCGTGTCCGAGGTGGAAGGCGCGCAGAAGGAGATCCTGCAGATCGCGCGCAAGCTGGCCGAATCCGGGACCATCGCCCTCGGCGGCAAGGGCGAGGAATATGTCTGAGACTCGTCCCGTCGGCATCGAGCGCTGGCGGCTGCCCGAGGTCGAAGGTCCCATCATCGGCCGCGCGCGCGAGGACCGGCGCAAGCCCCCGTCCGAGGAGTCGCTCGGCGCGGCCCTGCGCAACGCCGAGATCCGCGGCTACGAGGCGGGAATCGCCCGCGCGCAGGCGCAGACCGCCGCGGGCCTCGCCGCGCTCGAGGAGCGCCTCATGCGCCTCGACGGCATCCTGAAGCTCCTCGCGCGCCCGCTCGATGCGCTCGATGACGCGGTCGAGAGCGAGCTCGCCCGGCTCGCCCTCGCCATCGGCAAGCACCTCGCGCGCCGGGAGCTGAAGTGCGAGCCGGCGCAGGTGATCGCGCTGGTGCGCGAGTCGGTCGCCCTGTTGCCGCTGTCATCGCGCGAGGTCAAGGTGCACCTGCACCCCGAGGACGCCGCGACCCTGCGCGAGCGCCTCGCGCCCGCGGTGAGCGAGCGCGCCTGGACGCTCATCGAGGACCCGACGCTGACCCGCGGTGGCTGCATCGTCAGGAGCGAGTCGTCGCGGATCGATGCGCGGGTCGAGAGCCGCATCGCGGCGGTGGCGGCGAGCCTCTTCGGCGAGGAGCGGGACCCGAGGCAGTCGACGTGAGCGAGCCCACGAGCGAGCGGGCCCCGATCTGGCGCGAGCGGCTGCGCCATGGAATCGGCGCGGTCGAGCGCACCGCACCGCCCGCGGTCGAGGGCTGCCTCACTCGCATGGTGGGTCTTACGCTCGAGGCGGCCGGCTGTCAGGCCGCCGTCGGGGATCGCTGCGACATCCTCGCCGGCGACGGCGCGAGAATCGAATCGGAGGTCGTCGGCTTTGCCGGCGATCGGCTGTTTCTCATGCCCGCGGGCGACGCGCACGGATTGGGTCCGAACGCCCGGGTCATCCCGCGCCACGGAGCCGGCACGGTGCGCGTGGGGCCCGAGCTCCTGGGGCGCATCGTCGACGGCAGCGCGCAGCCCCTCGACGGACTCGGTCCTTTGAGCGTCGCTGACTCGGTGCGCCTCACGGGGCGACCCATCAATCCGCTTTCGCGCCATCCGATCAGCGAGCCGCTCGATGTCGGAGTGCGCGCCATCAACGCCCTGACGACCATCGGGCGGGGGCAGCGCGTCGGCCTGTTCGCCGGCAGCGGAGTCGGCAAGAGCGTGCTGCTCGGCATGATGGCGCGCTACACGAGCGCGGAAGTGATCGTCGTCGGGCTGATCGGCGAGCGCGGGCGCGAAGTGAAGGAGTTCGTCGAGCGGATACTCGGCCCCGGGGATCGCTCGCGCGCGGTCGTGGTCGCGACCCCGGCGGATCATCCGCCGCTGATGCGGCTGCACGGCGCGTGGCTCGCCACTTCGATCGCCGAATACTTTCGCGATCGCGGCGCGAACGTGCTGCTGCTCATGGACTCCCTGACGCGCTTCGCTCAGGCTCAGCGCGAGATCGCGCTCGCGATCGGCGAAGC
>JAKAZP010000289.1 GCA_021815905.1 Pseudomonadota bacterium
TGAGGCGTCCTGGAGATCGATGGGGCGGTCAATGGAGCGGTGCGCCGCCGACCCGAGGCGATGGCACCCGGCTGTTCACCCGTGTGAGATGATGCGCTCCGGATTCCGTTACCGTGCGCTGCAACGTCGGCGCACGACCGTCACATCGTGAGGCTGGAGCATGTCGCCGACCCGAATGAGCGCGTGGCTGCTGACCGGCCATGGGGACTTCGCGGCACTCGAGTACCGCAGCGACGTCGCCGTGCCGGAGCCGGGCCCGGGGGAAGTGCGGGTCCGCGTCAGGGCCGCCGCGGTCAACAACACCGACATCAACCTGCGCATCGGCTGGTACGGGAAGGATGGCGCGGCCGCCGGGAACGGCGGCGGCGCGGCACTCTCCGAGGCAACCGCTCCCGCCGGCTGGAGCGGAACGCCGGTCGAGTTCCCCCTCATCCAGGGCGCTGACGCCTGTGGTGAGATCGAGGCGGTCGGCTCGGGCGTTTCCTGCGCCCGCATCGGCGAGCGGGTGATCGTCGACCCGGTTCTCGGCCCCTCGCCGCGAATTTCCGGGGCCGCCGCGCGCTACCTCGGATCCGACTGCGACGGCGCCTTCGCGGAATTCGTGTGCGTGCCGGCCGCGAACGCGGTTGCGATCCACAGCACCCTGTCGGATGCGGAGCTCGCATCGTTCCCGTGCTCGTATTCGACGGCGGAGAACCTGCTGACCCGCGCCGGGGTCTCGCGCGGGGACCTCGTCCTCGTCACCGGAGCCTCCGGCGGCGTGGGCACGGCGGCCGTTCAGCTCGCCGCCCGCCGCGGCGCGCGGATCACCGCGGTGGCCGCGGCGGGGAAGGGTGCGAGACTCCGGGCACTCGGCGCCGGCGAGGTCGTGGCGCGCGATGAGGACCTCGTCGCGCGGCTCGGCCGCGAGTCGATCGACGTGGTCATCGATGTCGTCGGGGGATCGTCCTTCGCCGCGCTGCTCGAGGTGCTCAGGCGCCGCGGGCGTTACGCGGTCGCGGGCGCGATCGGCGGCCCGCTCGTGCCGCTCGACCTGAGGACCCTCTACCTCAAGGACCTGACCCTGTACGGGTGCACGATTCCCGAGGCCGGCACGTTCACGAGCCTCGTGCGCTACATCGAGGCGGGCGAGATCCGCGCCGCGGTCGCCGGAACCTTCGCGCTGCGGGAGCTGCCGGCGGCTCAGCGGGCGTTTCTCGAGAAATCCCATGTCGGCAAGATCGTTCTCCTGGTGTGACTCAGGAGACGGCGCCGGCGAGCATGTTCCGGCGCTCGAGCTTCACCGGGAAGCGCGCGCGGATCGAGGCGTCGATCGCCTCGGGAATGTGCGCCGGGTAGTGGCTGGCGAGGATCTCCTTCACCTTGCGCGCGGCGCGCGCGATGACGTCGCTCGATCCCTGCTCCGCCCACTCGGTCGGGCTCTTGCGGTCACCGACGCTCGGGTACAGGTACTCGCTCTGCATGAGCCGGAGCGTCTGTTCTGAGCCGAGGTAATGGCCCGGGCCGTTCAGGCAGACGTCCCGGATGGTCTCGTAGGACAGCCGCTCCTCGCTCACCTCGATGCCCTTGATGGTCCGCTGCGTCATGCCGATGATGTCGTTGTCGATGAGCAGGCTCTCGAGCGAGAACCCGAGCAGGCTCGCGTGCATGCCGGCCGACTCGTAGATGAGATTCGCGCCGGCATTGCCGACCAGCGCATGGTTGAGCGCCTTCTCGGCACCGGCCTGGCCGTCGGCCACCTTGGAGTCGGTCATGCCGGAGGCCGTGCCGCCGGTCAGATTGTAGAAGTGCGCCATCTGGCCCGCTGCCGCCGAGAGCAGCGCCTGCTCGGGGCTGCCGCCGGACATCGCGCCGGTGCGCAGATCCGACACGAAGCACCAGGTTCCGAAGATCGCCGGGTGACCCGGCCGGATCGCATTGACGTAGACGAGGCCGGCGAGGCACTCGGCCACTTCCTGGGCGAGGGCCCCGGCGAGCGCCGCCGGCGCCGTGGCGCCCGCCTGCCCCGCCGACAGCAGCAGCACCGGCATGCCGCCGCGGACGGCGACCTCGAGACACCGGCACGCATCGGTGGCGAACTTCATCGGCGGAACGACGAAGCAGTTCGACTGGCTCACGAAGGGCCGCGCGCGCCATTTGTCCTCGCCCCCGGCGATGGCATGCAGCATCTCGAGCGATGCGGTCAGATGCTCGGGTTGGACCCAGCTGCTGCCGACGTGCTTGGTCGTGCTCGAGACCGACGCATAGCAGGTGTTGAAATCCATCTCGAACGGGTCGGGAATGTCGCGGGGCACCACCGCGCGCTGGAAGAAGTGGATGTGCTCCATGACATCGACGATCCGCCCGATGTCGAACAGATCCGCGATCTTCGACTCGCGGTAGGTCCCATCGGCCGCGACGACATTGACGGCCGCGCCGGCCGTGCCGAAGTAGGTGCGTTTGCCCCAGGGCTCGAGGTCGCGGTGCGGATCCTGCGCGTGCAGCACGAAGTGACGCGCCGCCCTGGCGAGGGTGTCCTCGACGAGCGCCTGCGGAAACAGGAGCCGATTGTGCTCGCTGACGGTGCAGCCCGCGCGGGTGAGAATCTCCACCCCCGACGGTGGCGCATCGGCGAGACCGATCTCCGAGAGCAGCCGCAGCGCGGTCCGATGGATCGCGAGCACGTCCGCATCGCTGAGCGGCCTGAAGCGGCCGCCCGGCATGCCGGGCCACACGGGACGCAAGCTCTCGGGAAGCGGTCCTGATCGCAGCGCCCGCCGCGCCTCGCTCCCGGAGCGCCGGGCCCTTGTCTGACACTCGCTCACGATGCTCTCCCGTGCTGAACGCCCCGCGCTCGTGCCTCAACGCGCCGGGCGGCGGGCCGCCCGGGGATGCTCACGGCGCCCAAGGCGTCGCGGATGGCCTCCAATGGTCGCGAGTCTCTCACGCGCGCGGCGATCGCGCGCGCAGCCGTTTCGTCGGATCGGGGAAAAAAATTGACTTGTCGGGGTTTTTTGCCAGGCGCTAGCCTGAGTGACATCGCCTCGGGCCGCCGTTCCCCGAGGCAGGCCTGCCGCTGCCGTCGTTGGAGGTGACTCGTGATCAGCACCCGCATCGGGTTCATCGGACTCGGCAACGTCGGTTCGAGCCTCGCCGGCAATCTCCTGCGCCATGGCCTCGACCTCACCGTTCGCGACCTCAACGAGCAGGTCGTCGCGGACTTCGTGACCCGCGGCGCCAGGCGGGCCGATTCCCCGAAGGAGATGGCCGAGCGGGTCGATGTCATCATCACGTGCCTGCCCTCGCCCGCGGCCACCGCGGCGGTCATGGAAGGCCCCGAGGGGATTCTGGCCGGTCTCGCGCCGGGCAAGGTCTGGCTCGAAATGTCGACCACCGACGCCGCCGAGGTCCGCAGGCTCGCGCCCCTGGTCGAGGCCCGGGGTGCGCAGGCCATGGACTGCCCGGTATCGGGCGGCTGCCATCGGGCGGCGACCGGTAACATCTCGATCTTCGCCGGCGGCACGCGTGCGACCTTCGAGCGGGTGCTGCCGGTGCTGAAGATTCTCGGCTGCCGGATCCTGCATACCGGGCCCCTGGGGTCGGCTTCGGTGCTCAAGGTCATGACCAATTACCTCTGCACGGTGCACCTGGTCGCCCTCACCGAGGCCCTGACGACGATGCAGGTCGTCGGGATGGACATGAACACGGTGTACGAGGCGATCCGCATCTCATCGGGCAATTCCTTCGTCCACGAGACCGAGTCGCAGGTGATCCTCAACGGCAGTCGCGACATCAGCTTCACCATGGACCTCGTCATCAAGGACGTGGGCCTGTTCGATGAGATCGCGCGCGAGCACCGCGTACCGCTCGAGCTCTCGCCCCTCGTCCTCGGCATCTTCGAGGACGGCGCGAAGCGCTACGGACCCCGCGAGCTTTCCGACAACATCATCCGCCGCCTCGAGGAGGCCTGCGCGGTGCGCGTGCTCGGCACCGGCTTTCCGGCGAGGATCGTCGATGACAGCCCGAAGGAGCCGGGCCATGAGGTGGTGCCGCGTGGCCGTGAGCGGCCGGCCGCGTGAGCGCGGGCGCGGCGCGCCCTCAGGCGGTGCTCCGCGCCGCGAGATGCTCGATGA
>JAKAZP010000290.1 GCA_021815905.1 Pseudomonadota bacterium
CCTCCGACGTCGATCTGGTGCTGCTTTTTCCCGAGCATGGCGAGACCGACGGCCGCCACGTCATCTCCAACGAGGAGTTCTTCACTCGTCTCGGCCAGTCGCTCATCCGGCTGCTCGAAGCGCCCACTGCCGAGGGATTCGCGCTGCGAGTGGACATGCGCCTGCGCCCCTTCGGCGACAGCGGCCCGCTGGTCGCGAGCTTCGCCTCGCTGGAGGACTACCTGCCGCTGCACGGCCGCGACTGGGAGCGTTACGCCTACGTGAAGGCGCGCGCGGTCAACGCCGGCGAAGCCTTCGCCGAGATCCGCGCATCCGCGCTCGGTCCGTTCGTCTATCGGCGCTATCTCGACTACGGCGTGTTCGAGAGCCTGCGCGAGATGAAGGGGCTCATCGAGCGCGAAGTCGAGCGCCGCGAGCTGGCCGAGCACGTCAAGCTGGGCCCCGGAGGCATCCGCGAGATCGAATTCATCGTGCAGTCCTTTCAATTGATTCGCGGCGGGCGGCACCCGAGGCTGCAGACCACTTCGCTCCTCGAGGCGCTCGAGGCGCTGCGTGACGCGCGGCTTGTGCCGGTCGATGCGGCCGCGGAGCTGCGCGGCGCGTACCTGTACCTGCGGCGGCTGGAGAACAGCCTGCAGATGCTCGATGACCGGCAAGTGCATCAGCTGCCCGCGGACGAGCTCTCGCGCGAGCGGATCGCCCTCGCGATGGGCGCGCTCTCCTACCCTGCGCTGCTCGAGGAGCTCGACCGCCATCGCGGCAGGGTGATCGGGCACTTCAAGCGATTCGTGTTCGGCGCCAGCGAGCGTGCCGGCGGCGTCAGGATCGACCTCGGCCGGCTATGGGATGAGCGCGCCGAGAGCGCGGTGCTCTCGGAGTCCCTCGCCGCCGCCGGGTTCGAGGATCCCGGTGCAGCGGCGCAGATGCTGTTCGACCTGCGGGCCTCGGCGCTGGTGCGCAAGCTCGATGAGCCCGGCCGCAGACGCCTGCAGGCGCTGCTGCCGGCGCTGCTCGAGGACGTCGGCGCCGCGGAGCTTCCCGCCGGTGAGCAGCTCGCCGTTCTGCGCCGGATCCTCTCGATCCTCGAGGCGACCGGCAAGCGCTCGGCGTACTTCGCCCTGCTGCGCGAGAGCCGCGCCGCCCGCGGCCGGCTCGTGGAGATCTGCCGGCATGGCGAATTTCTCGTGCGCCAGATCGCCTCCTATCCGCTGTTGCTCGATGAGCTGGTCGACGAGCGGTTGCAGGCGGAGCTGCCCGGCCGTGCCAGTCTCGAGCGCGAGCTCGACGTCGCCATGGAGCAGATCCACGAGGACGATCCCGAGTCCCAGGTGGAGGCGCTTTGCCACTTCCAGCGCGCCGCCGTGTTTCAGGTCGCCGTCGCGGATCTCACCGGGAGACTGCCCATCATGCGCGTCAGCGACAAGCTGACGGCGATCGCCGAGCTCATCGTGGGCCGCGCCATCGAGCTCGGCTGGCGACAGATGACCGGGCAATTCGGCGTGCCGCACTGCGGCGAGGGCGCCGAGCGACGGCCCGTCAGCATCTGTGCGGTGGGCTACGGCAAGCTCGGCGGCTTCGAGCTCGGCTACGCGTCGGATCTCGACCTGGTGTTTCTGCACGACTCCCGCGGCGAGCGGCAGGAGACCCACGGCGCCGCGCGGTCGATCGACAATCAGCTGTTTTTCGTCCGCCTCGCGCAGCGCGTCGTGCACCTGCTCACCATGCACTCGGCGGCCGGCCGCCTGTACGAGGTGGACGTGCGGCTGCGTCCGAGCGGCAAGGGGGGCCTGCTCATCACGCAGATCGATGCGTTCGCGGATTATCAGCGCCGGGAAGCCTGGACGTGGGAGCATCAGGCGCTGCTGCATGCGCGCGCCGTGGCCGGCTCCCGGCCGCTGTGCGAGGCGTTCGAGGGCATCCGGCTCGAGGTTCTGCGGCATGCCGTGCGGCGCGAGCGGCTGCGCGAGGAAGTGCGCGACATGCGCGAGCGCATGCGGCGGGAGCTGTCCCGGACCGCCGACGGCAGGCTCGACCTGAAGCAGGACGCCGGCGGCATCGCCGACATCGAGTTTCTCGCCCAGTACTGGGCGCTCAAATGGGCGTGCGAGTACCCGCAGGTCGCGATGTTCTCCGACACCATCCGGCAGCTCGAGTCCGTCGCTTCAGCCGATCTGGTTCCCCAGTCGACCGTCGATGTGCTGACTCACGCCTACCGGGCCTACCGCGCCCGGATGCACCACCTGTCGCTCGCGGCGGCGGAAGGGGTGGTCGGGGAGCAGGAGTTCGTCGCCGAGCGCAATGCCGTCAATGCCATCTGGGAGGAGACGATGGGGCCCTCTGCGCGGCCCCGGAGCCGCACCGGGATCGTATAATGCCCGCGGCTACCTACCTGAGCTCGAGCCCGATGTCCGCGCAATTGAAGCCGATTATCCAGCCGAACGCGCAGAACCACTACGAAGTGACCGCCGAGGATCTGCCGCTGTCGTGCCCGATGCCGCAGATGTACCTGTGGGACTCGCACCCGCGCGTTTACCTTCCCATCGGGCAGACCGGCTGGGCGAAATGCCCTTACTGCGGCGCCGAGTACACCCTGCGGGGAGGCCCCATACCGTCTGCGCCCGAAGGCGGCCACTGACGCTAGCGGCTCGAGCGGGCAGCGGATGTTTCGCTTTCCAGCAGCGGCCCGATGAGGGCCAGCAGCTTCGCGAGAGCACCGCGGTTTGCCTCCACTACCGCGCGCGCGCGAGCGCCGAGATCGGCGCGCAGCCCCGCATCCTCGAGCAGCGCCGCGAGGCTCGAGGCCAGCTCCTCCGGTCCGCTGACGATCCGCGCCGCGCCGCATTCGGTGAGCAGCCGGGCGACCTCCGCACCGTTGAAAGTGTGAGGTCCGGTGAGAATGGCCACGCCGAGCGCGGCCGGCTCGAGCAGATTGTGGCCGCCGATGGGCACGAGGCTGCCGCCGACGAAAGCCACGTCGGCGGCCGCGTAGAAATCCAGCAGCTCGCCGAGGGTGTCGAGCAGCACGATCTGCGCGCCCGCTGCGGCCGCGCTCGGCGGCGAGAGCGAGTGCCGTACGAACGGGGCGCCCGAGGACTCGAGCCACGCCGCAACTTCCGCGAAGCGATTGGGATGGCGCGGCGCCAGCACCAGCAGCGCATCAGGGTGCGCGGCGCGCAGCCGCTGGTGCGCCTCGAGCAGCGTGCGCTCCTCGGCGCCTCCGTGCGTGCTGCCCGCGACCCAGATCGGCCGATCCGCCGCGTAACGCCGGCGCAGCTGCCGACCGCGCGCCAGGATCGCGGGCGAGAGCGTGTAGTCGAACTTGAGATTGCCGGTGACGTGGGTGTTCGCTTGCGAAGCTCCGAGCGAGCGGAAGCGCTCGGCGTCACCCTCGGCCTGGGCCGCGACCACGACCCCTCCGGCGAGCGCCTCGCGGAACAGGGTTCCGAGCAGTTGATAGTGTCGAGCCGAGCGAGGCGACAGCCGCGCGCTCGCGATCAGCAGCGGAACGCGGCGGCGATGGCACTCGCGGTACAGATTCGGCCACAGCTCGGTCTCGACGATGACGGCGAGCCGCGGACGGATGCGATCGAGAAAGCGCCGGACGGCGCCCGGCAGATCATAGGGCAGGTAGCGCACCTCGGCGGCGTCGGCGAGCGCCGCGCGGGCGCGCGCGGCGCCCGTCGGGGTGAAGGTGCTGATCAGCACGGGGATGTCCGGGTAGCGCTCCCTCAGCGCCTTCGCGAGCGGCGTCGCGGCCTGGACCTCGCCGACCGAGACGGCGTGGATCCAGATCGGTGCCACGGACAGCCGGGCACCGAAGCCAAATCGCTCGCGGAAATTGCGCCAGTAGCTGCGCTCGCGCAGGCCGCGCCACAGGAACAGCGCCGAGACCGCCGGAGCGGCCAGATAGACGGCCAGGAGGTAAACGAGACGCACCGGGGCGCGCTCAGCCTGGGGGCATCATGGGCCGGCGACGCCCGCGGGCCTTGCCGGCGAGAGCGCGCTCTGCCGATAGCCGTCGAGCAGGGCGTGCCAGTCGGCCTCGGAGAAGCGGTCCGCGGGCAGTCCATAGGTGACCTTCTCCAGCGACCGGCGCAGCCTCACCAG
>JAKAZP010000291.1 GCA_021815905.1 Pseudomonadota bacterium
GATGCGCTCGATCCCGGTGAGGAGCGTGCGCTCGAGGGGCAGGGCGTAGGCGCGCAGCACGACGAGCCCGCGGTCGCGAAGGTGCATCGACCGGTCCTCCTCGAAGAGCTCGCCCGGGAAACTCATGGGGCGATCCTATCGGGAACGTCGTCGCCTTTCGACTCGCGCGGCGGGACGAGCGCTTCGCCGCGCCGCGGTGACCGCAACGCGCGCCCCGGCCGGCCGCGCGGTGCGGCAGGCGCGCTCTGGCCCGGTGCGCGGGGGTGGTGATTCTGCGGCGCCTCGCGCCGGAGGCGCGCCGGCGCTCGCGCCTCAGCGCGGCAGCGCCTCACAGAAGCGCCGAATCCGCGCGCAGGCTTCGTCGATCGTCGCTTCCTCCGTAGCGAAGCAGATCCGCACGAATTGCCGCGTGCGCCGGCCGAAGGCGGCGCCGTCGAGGACCGACACGCGCTCGCGCGCGTAGAGGCGCTGCATGAACTCGCGCGCCGAGAGGCCGCTTTCCGACACATCGACCAGCATGAACATGCCGGCCTCGGGCGCGCTCGGCCGGATTCCCGCAACGCCGCGCAGACCCGCGAGCATGCGCTCGCGCCGCGCCGCGCAGTACTCGCGCATCCGCCGCCCCGCCTCCTCGGACACCGAGAGCGCGGCGATCACCGCTTCCTGGAGGAAGCCCGGGAGGCCGAAGAGCACGCACATGGTGAGCGCCTGGGCGTGGGCGGCGAGCTCGCGGGGGCCGATCAGCCAGCCCGCGCGAAATCCGGGCAGGGCGTGGGACTTGGAGAGACTGCCGAGCGTCACCACCCGCTCGGGCATGGCCGCGGCGAGACTCGGGACCCGCCCGCCGGGGGCGAGTCCGGCATACACCTCATCGGAGATCAGCCAGAGGTCGTGCGCGCGCGCGAGCGCGCCGATCGCCTCGAGCTCCGAGGCATCGAGGATGACGCCGCTCGGGTTCGCGGGCGTCGCCCAGAGGATGGCGCGAGTGCGCGGCGTGATGAGCGACTCGAGGAGCCCCAGGTCGGGGCGAAAGCCCGCCCCGGTCGCGGCCCGGATCATCCGGGCGCCCGAGACCTCCAGGGTCGCCGGATAGGTCGCGTACATCGGATCGAAGGTGATGACCTCATCCCCCGGACCCGCGAGGCACATCGAGGCGACGAACAGCGCGTTCTGCGCTCCCGCGACATAGACCACGTTCTCGCCCGTCACCGCCTGGCCGGTGCGCGCGGCGTGCGCGCGCGCGATGGCGTCCAGCAGCGGCTGCCGGCCGCGGGCCGGCGTGTAGTGGATGTCCCCCGCGCGCAGGCGCTCGATCGCGCGCTCGACGATCCCCGCCGGAGGCTCGAGGTCCGGATCCCCGACACTCAGGAGGATGACGTCCTCGCCCCGGCCGCGGGCGGCGAGCGCCTCGTAATGGGTAAGCCAGGCGTCGGCGCCGTCGCCGCTGATGCGCTCGACGAGGGGGGAGAATCTCATGGGGCGGAAAGTTGCATTTTCATGTTCGCGTGTCAATATCGAATGCATGCCGCTCACTGCGACCGTTGGACGTTACGTCGTCGAAACGCTCTCGGCCAACGGCATCGATGTCGTGTTCGGAATTCCGGGCGTGCACACGCTCGAGTTATATCGGGGACTCGCGCAGGCCCGAATGCGCCACGTGCTCGTGCGGCACGAGCAGAACGCGGCGTTCGCGGCGGACGGCTACGCGCGCGTGACCGGCCGGCCCGCGGCGGCGTTCGTCATCTCCGGACCCGGCGTGACCAACGCGTTGACCGCGCTCGCGCAGGCGTACTCCGATTCCGTGCCGCTCCTGCTCATCGCGAGCGCGCCGGTGCGCGCCTCGCTCGGCAAGGGGTGGGGGGTGCTGCACGAGCTGCCGGATCAACTCGCGCTCGGCCGCGCAGTCGCGGGCATCGCCCGCTGCGCGCACTCGGCGGACGACGTTCGCGATCACCTGCGCGCGGCATTCGCGTGCCTGCGCGCGGGACGTGCGCGCCCGGCCTTCCTGCAGATCCCGCTCGATCTGCTCGCCGAGCCGACCGGCCTCGAGGCGGAGCGCTTCCCCTGCCTCGATCCGCGTCCCACGCCCGCTCCCGAGGCCCTCGAGCGGGCCGCCGCCGCGCTTGGGGCCGCGCGCCGGCCGCTCCTCATCGCAGGCGGTGGCGCGCGCGGGGCCGGGGAGGCGCTTGCGCGTCTCGCCGATCTTCTCGATGGTTATCTCGTCACCACCACCGCCGGCAAGGGACTTCTGCCCGAGGCGCATCCGGCTCACCTCGGCGCCTCGCTCCCGTTCCAGGAGACCCAGGCGCTCATCGCATCCGCCGATGTGATCGTCGCGGTGGGCACGGAGCTCTCGGAGACCGATTTCTACACCGGCACGCGGCTGCCGTTCGCCGCACGGCTCATCCGCATCGATCTCGATCCCGGGAAGCTCGCGGACCAATACGGGGCCGAGCTGCCGCTCTGGGGCGATGCGGGGGAGTGCATCGAAGCGCTCGCCGGGCGCATCGAGCCGCGCAGCGGCTGGCGCACCGAGGCGGGACCCGCCTCCCGGCATCGCGCGCGAATCGAGCGGTCCTTCGGCCCCGCATTGCGCGCCCGTCGCGCCGCCCTCGACGCCCTGCGCGAGAGCGTGCCGGCCGACGGAGTCGTCTTCAGCGATCAGACGCAGATCGCCTACCTCGGCAACTACGCCTATGGCGCGGACCGGCCGGGGAGCTGGTTCCATCCCTGCGGCTACGGGGCGCTGGGATTCGCGCTCCCGGCGGCGATCGGCGCCAGGATCGCGCAGCCCTCGCGCCCGGTGTTGGCGCTGGCCGGGGACTACGGCCTGCAGTTCACGCTGCAGGACCTGATGACGGCGGTGGAGCTGAAGTTGACTCTGCCCGTCGTCATCTGGAACAACGCGGCCCTCGGTCAGATCCGGGACGACATGCAGGCGGCCGGCATCCCGCCGACCGGCGTGGTGGCGCTCAATCCCGACTTCGTGGCGCTCGCGCGCGCGTTCGGAGCCGAAGGCATGCGCGCCGCGGGTCCGGCCGCGCTCGCGCAGTGCATCCGACGGGCATTCACCCGGGAGGGACCGACGCTGATCGAGGCGGTGGAGGCGGACTTCATGGAGCGCGCGTGAGCCGCATCGCCCCGGCGGGCATTCCGGCGGCGCCCGCCGCGGGCAGCCTGACCCGCGCACAGCGGCTGCCGGCGCCATCGCTCTGCGGCAGACGAGGCGCGGAGTAGACCCCGCGGCGACGATCCGCAGATAGTTCTGCGCCAGCCGCATCTCGCGCCCGAACGGTTGCCGGCTAGCGGCGCCGCGAACGGCTCCACTTCGGATAGCCGTTGGAATCCCGAAGCACCAACTTCTCGCTTCCTCGGGTGACTTCGGCGGCGATGATCGCGGGCTTGCCGCCGTAGGTCACCCGGGAGCCCGTCACTTCGATCGTGTCATGGGGCGCGATCTTCATGCCGTGGCGTGCCATGAACCAGCTCGGCCCGAGATGCACCGGAATCTCCTCGTCCGCGGTCTTGAGGAGAAGGTGAATGCCGTAGGACCGGCCCGAGCGATAGGCCACCTTCTCGACCGAGACGACCTCCCCGGTCACCGTCACGACGGTGTGCGGATCATAGAGCCGGGAGTAGGAGCCTTTCATGCCGCCCATGTTGCCCATGTTCCCCATCGACTGCTGCGCCAGCGACGGCGAGGGAAACGCGAATCCGGCAACCCAGAGGAGCAGCGTGAACATTGCAAGTATCGCTTTCATGACGGTGCTTCCACGACTCGGAACGATGCCTGCAGTGCTTGTACCTCACTGAGATCGCAGCCGCGATCCGCAGTGCTACGTATGGGCTCCTTCCCCTGCGCTCACGCGTTCGTGGACCTTCCGGGTCCTGCCGCGCGACGGGGCGGGGAACGCGGGGGGCGAGCGCCTCGATCCGGTCGAGGTCCCCCGACCGGCGACACCTCGCGCGGCTGCTCGAGGAGCCCGTGAAACTCCAACGACATCCCGTTCCCGATAAGAATACCCCGGCACGGGGGCCGGGGTATCGAGGTCAGCCGGCCGGGAGGCTGTCAGGGCGCAGGCG
>JAKAZP010000292.1 GCA_021815905.1 Pseudomonadota bacterium
CAGCAGCTTCGGATCCTGAGCGAGGGCGCGGCGCGGCTTGGCATCGCCAATCCCTACTTTCGCGCGCACGAAGGGGTGGCGGGCGCCTCCACGCTCATCGATGGGAACGTCTTCATCAATTTCTCGAGCTACAACTATCTGGGGCTTGCAGGCCATCCGGCGGTGAGCGCGGCGGCCAAGGCCGCGATCGATCGCTATGGGACTTCGGCCTCGGCGAGTCGCCTGGTCTCCGGCGAGCGCCCGATTCACCGCGAGCTCGAGCGCGAGCTCGCCGCGGTTCACGGCGTCGATGACGCGGTGGTGTTCGTCAGCGGTCACGCGACCAACGTCTCCGCCATCGGGCAGCTCTTCGGCCCGAAGGATCTCATCGTCCACGACGCGCTGATCCACAACAGCGCGCTCGTCGGCGCGCAGCTCTCGGGCGCCAAGCGCGTGCCGTTCGCCCACAACGACTGGCAGGCGCTCGATCGGATGCTCGCGGCCTGTCGGGGCGCACACGAGCGCGTGCTCGTCGTGCTCGAGGGCATCTACAGCATGGATGGCGATTTCCCCGATTTGCCGCGGTTCATCGACGTGAAGCGGCGTCACCGCGCCTTTCTCATGGTCGATGAAGCACACTCTCTCGGGGTGCTGGGCGCCGCCGGCCTCGGTATCCAGGAGCATTTCGACCTCGACGGCCGTGACGTCGATATCTGGATGGGCACGCTCAGCAAGACGCTGGCGAGCTGCGGCGGCTACATCGCCGGCGAGCGCGCCCTGGTCGATCACCTGAAGTGTGCGGCGCCGGGGTTCGTGTACAGCGTCGGGATGGCGCCGCCCGCGGCGGCTGCGGCCCTCGAGGCGCTGAATCTGCTGCGCGCCGAGCCCGCGCGATCCCGCAGGCTGCGAGCGGGTGCCGCTCAGTTCCTGGAGGGCGCGCGGGCCGCGGGAATCGACACCGGGCTGAGCGCGGGACTTTCGATCGTCCCCGCGATCACCGGCAGCTCGCTCAAGGCGGCGCGTCTCGCCGAGGCGCTCGGCCGGCGGCGCGTCAATGTGCAGCCGATCGTGTATCCGGCGGTGCCGGAGCGCTCGGCGCGACTGCGATTCTTTGTCAGCAGCGAGCACTCCGAGGAGCAGATCCGCTCGGCCGTCGCGGCGCTCGCTGAGGAGTGGCGGCGCCTTTGAGTCCCGCGACAGCCGCAGCGGCACAGGCCGCGGCTTGCGCCCGGCCAAGGCGCCTGCGCGTCGTCTTCTGTACTCGCGGGGGGATTTTCGGTGAGCGCGTCCTCTTGCGGCTTGCGGCCTGTGAGCGGATCGAGCTCGTCGGCATCGTCCGCTCATCGCGCGTGTTCCATGCGGATTACGGCTTCGCGCGCGGGGCGCTCGCCTACCTGCGCCGCAGCGGCCTCGCCTACTCCCTGTATCTGCTCTGCGCCACGGACCTCGCCGACGCGGTCTGCGCCCTCGCTCGCCTGCGCGGATCTCATCCTCCCAGGCCCCGCGTTCCCGCGCACACGACACGGAACCTGAACGACCCGCCAGGACTCCGATTCCTCGAGAAATGTGAACCCGATCTCATCGTGAGTGCATTCTTCGATCAGAGATTGCGCCAGGAGGCGCTCGCCATTCCCCGATTCGGCTGCGTGAACATTCATCCGTCATTGCTGCCCGCCCTTCGTGGGGTGGATCCCGTGCTGCAGGCGCGCATCCGGGGTGCCGAGCGCATCGGCGTCACCGTTCACTACATGACCCCGGCGCTCGATGCCGGCAATGTGCTCGCGCAGGAGGCGATCGATTTGCCGCGCTCGGGCAGCATCTTTGAATTGACTGCCCGACTTTTCGATCGCGGCGCGCAGCTCCTGACCGGGGAGGTCCTCGAGCGCATCGAGCGGCGTGATCCCGGGGCTGCGCAGCCCTCGGGCGGCAGCTATCAGAGCTGGCCCTCGCGCGAGGAAATTCGCGCGCTGCGTGTCGGTGGCGGGAGACTCGTGCGAGCCGGGGACTTCAGGCAAGCTTGAGCCCATGATCCCAGCTCGATACTGCTTCCGGGCGCTCGCCCTCCCGGCCCTCGCGGCGTGCAGCATCCTCGCTCATTCAGGCGCCGCCCGCGCCCAGCCGTTCGCCGTGCCGACGCACCGCGAGGACGGCAACCTGGTGTTCGATGGCGTGCCGCCCCGCGACCCCGCGCTCGATGCGCGCCTCGCACGTTACGAGCAATGGCGCGCGGCGACGTTCCTCGACTGGACATCGGGCGGCGCGATGCTGGTCGCGACGCGCTTCGGGCGCGCCGCGCAGGTGCATCGCGTGGCCGCCCCGCTCGGGATGCGCGAGCAGCTCACCTTCGGCGAGGGCGCGGTGATCGCCGCCCGCGGGCAGCCGGGAGGCTCGGATTTCGTGTTCACGAGGCGGATCGAGGGGCACCCGCAGATCTACCTCTACGAGAGCAAGACCGAGGTGCGTGCCCTGACGCACGGTCCGTATCGGCACGGCGGTGCGGTGTGGTCGCGCGACGGCAAGCGGATCGCCTTCTACGGCACCGATCGCAACGGGGTCGCCTACGACATCTACGTCGTCAACGTGAGCGGCGGCAGCCGGCCGCGGCTCGTCGCGGCGGGGCAGAGCGGGCGCTGGCGGCCCTGCGACTGGTCGGTCGATGGCGCCGACATCCTGGTGCTCGACCGGGCGGCGCCGGAGAAGAGCATCCTGTACGCGGTGAATGTCGCGAGCGGCGCGCTCAGCCCGATCCTCTCCCAGGACGCGCGCATCGCGAGCGCGCGGTTCGCGCCGAACGGAGTCGGGGTCTACTTCCTCTCCGATGCGGGCGGTCAGTTCCAGCGGCTCTGGTACTACAACCCGATCACCCGCGCGATGCGGCAGATCTCCTCGAGCGCGCCCTGGAGCGTCGATCAGTTCGCCGTGAGCCCGGACGGCGGCCACGTCGCCTACGTCGTCGATGTCGACGGCCGCAGCCGCCTCACCGTGGTCGACACGCTGCACCATCTCGATCTCGCGCCGCCCGGATTGCAGAACGGAGTCATCTCCCACCTCCGCTTCGACGCGACCGGCCACCGGCTCGGATTCTCGTACCAGTCCTCGCGGCAGCCGCAGGATGCGTATGTCTACGACGTGCGGCACGGCTCGCTCGCGCGCTGGACCGAGAGCGAGACCGGGCCGGTCGAGGCGGCGAGCTTCGCGCCGGCGCACCTCGTTCATTTCCCCACCTGGGACCGCATCGGCCTGCGGCGCCGCACGCTTTCCGCCTACGTCTACCTCCCCCGCGGTCCACAGCCCTGTCCGGTGCTGATCCTGCTGCACGGGCGGCACTCCTCGCAGTTTCGTCCGGGGTGGCATCCGTTCCTGCAGTTCATCGTGAACGACCTCGGCTACGCCGTGATCGCGCCCAACGTGCGCGGCTCCGCAGGCTACGGCAGGGATTTCCGCGCCCTGGGGGCGGAGCGTTTGCGCGACGGCGCGGTGCGCGACGTCGGAGCGCTCCTGGTGTGGATCGGCCTGCAGCCCGGCTTCGATTCCAAGCGCGTCGCCGTGATGGGCGAGTCCTACGGCGGGCTGCTCGCGCTCGACTCGCTCGCGACGTATGACGGGCACCTCGAGGGCGCCATCGACGTCGCAGGCGTCGCCAACCCGGTGGATTTCATCGATCACGCTGCGCAAGCCGAGCGCACCGATCTCACGACCGAGTTCGGCGAGGACGACATCGCCGAGATCCGCCGCCCGGTGCTCGTGGTGCGCGGGCTCGATGATCCGGGAACGCGCGGGTCCGATTCCCAACAGCTCGTCTGGCGGCTGCGCTCCCAGGGCGACGTCGTCTGGTCCCTGCGCGCGAAGAGCTCCGGCGACGACCTGCACACCCGGCTCGACCACGAAGCCTATCTCGATACCGCCGCGCAGTTCCTGCGGATGCTCTCGAAGTAGTTGCCCATGGACGCCGTTCCACCCCGAATCATGAAGCGGCACGAACAGGCGACAGGCACACGGAAGGCGCGCTGGGACGGGCAGGGTGCGACGCATGCGTCGCACGGGTGTCCAGGGATGGACACCCCGGAGCTTGCGCGCAGCAGGGACTGCGCAGCGCCA
>JAKAZP010000293.1 GCA_021815905.1 Pseudomonadota bacterium
CCCCCGGGGCGCCATCGCAGCCGCTGGTCACGGCTCGCTCGCGCGCTCGACAGGCACCTCGATCTCCTCGTCGCGGGAGAGCGGCACGACTTCGCGGATCCGCAGCTTCGCCGGACGCCCGGCGGCGCGTTCGGCGCAGATCGCGAGCAGAAACTGCCCTCGCAGCGCCAGCTGCCACAGCCGCCAGCGCTCGGGCGAGTCGCCGAGCGCGGAATCGAAGGCGAGCGCGATGGCGCCTTCGGTGGTGAGATCGAAGGCGAAGGATTCGAGCGGCAGGCCGAGTCCGACTCCGCGAGCCTTGAGGTAGGACTCCTTGAGCGTCCAGAGCTCGAAGAAGCGCCGCCGCCGCGCCTGCGTCGGCAACTCGAGCAGACTCGCCCGCTCCCGTGGCGCGAAGTAGCGGTGCAGGGAGCCGACGTCGACCTCGCGGGCGACGAAGTTCTCGACATCGATGCCCACACGGGCGCCGGCGAGCGCGACGGCGACGAGGTCCCCCGAGTGTGAAATGTTGAAATCCATCGGCAACGGCGGCCCCGGCCCCGCGATCCTCGGCCGGCCGCGCTCGTCGCTCGTGAACACCCATTCCTCGGGCGCGGCCGGCGCATAACGGCTGAGGACCGTACGCACCAGCGCCCGCGTGAGCCGATCGCGGCGCCGGTCGCGCTCGAAGCGCAGGCGCCTGCGGCGCGCGCGCTCCGCCGGGCTCGAGAGCGCCTCGTAGCGCGCCCAGAGCGCCTCGTCGCGCACGTCGGACACGAAGGCGCACCAGAGATCGATGCGGTGCAAGTCGAGCTCGGGATCCACCGGTTGGCTCTCAGGCCGAGCGGCCGTCCTGCACTCTGCCCTTCCAGTGCCCGCCGCGGCCGGTCGCATATCGTACGGCCGAGTGAACGGTCGCCGACGCATAGAACGCCGCGACCGCGGGTAAGAGCAGCGCATACCCGCCCGGCAGCCGATAGTATCGGACCAGGGGCAGATAACAGAGCGTCATCAACAGCCAGGCTGCGGCCCCCAGGGCGGCGATCGCACGGTCGGGCGCGAGCACGAGCAGCGGCGGCGCGAGGTAGGTGACGGCCAGGCCGAGCAGCGCTCCCCCGAGCAGCAGGTAGGAATGGCGCAGTTGGTTGAAGGCGGTGCGCGAGATCATGGCGCCGATCTCCCCGAAGGTGCCGTAGATCCGCAGACTCCGCGTGCGCCGTGTCAGCCCGAGGCGCAGGGCCCCGCCCGCCCCCTTCACCGCCGCCGCGAGCGCGCAGTCATCGATGATGCGCCCGCGGATGGCGGGGAGGCCTCCGGCGCGTGCGAGCGCCGCCGGCCGCACGAGCATGCAGCCGCCCGCGGCTCCCGCGGTGCGCGCGCGGGGGGAGGCGATCCATGCGGGCGGATAGAGTTTGAGAAAGAAGAACACGAAGGCGGGGATCAGGCAGCGCTCGGCGAAGCTCGCCGTCGAGAGTCGCACCATGAGCGACACCAGGTCGAGACGCTGCGAGTCGGCCGCCGCGACCAGCGCGGCGACGTTGTCGGGATCGTGCTCGATGTCGGCATCCGTGAAGAGGAGGAAATCGAAGCTCCGGCCGGCGGCGGCATCGACTCCCTGGGACATGGCCCAGAGCTTTCCGGTCCAACCTTCGGCAAGCGGTGCTCCGCTGATCACCGTCAGCCGCTCGAGCGCCGAGGCGGCGGCGGCCGCGGCGCGGGCAACCCCGGCCGTTCCATCGACGCTGCCGTCGTCGACCACGATGACGTGCAATGTGCCGTCGAAGCGCTGCGTGAGGAGCGACCGCACGGCCGAGCCGATGCCGGCCGCCTCGTTGCGGGCGGGTACGATCGCCGCCACGGTTCGGGGCGAGCCGCCGCTCGAGGGCGGCAGCTCCGGCGACGGCCGCCAGAATCGGCCGCGCGCGAGCAGCAGATACATCCAGATGGCAAGCGGAAACGCTGCGGCGGCCACCGCGAGCGTCACGGCGAGCGACCGTCCCCGCCGACCGGGCCCGCCTCCGATATAATCCGCTCACCGCGTGGATCAGCTGACATGAGGCCCCCGGGCCCCCGGAGGGCCGGATTGAGTACTGATGCAGCGGACCATCGTGACATGTTTCGCTGCAACGAGGCCGCGGCGGATGCCGCGGGATGCGTGCCGACCCACACCGATCACACGAGCTCTCCGCTGCGCGCCAAGCATAGCTTACGGCGGGCGCCCGCCGCGATGCTCCTCCTCGGGCTCGCGGCTCTCGCTGCGCCCTCGCACGCGACCCCGCCTCAGCCGGGGGCAACACCCGCGCCCACGCCGGGGGCGCCCCAGGTCGCGGGGCCCCTTCCCTTGCACAAGCCGGGGCCGGCGAAGGAGAGCCGCTACAGCTGGCTCAACCCGACCAGCTGGCCGGTGCTGCCGGTCCCCCTCACGGCCATCAGCCCCAACAGCGGAACGACGCTCGGGGTGCTGCCCACCTGGCTCGGAACCAATTCCCGGAGCCAGATCACCGAGATCGTCGCCCCCGACATCATGCACAACCCCTACTTCGGCTGGGGGGCGCACGCACGCATACTGGCGTATCCCTCGACCGACACCCAATGGTCGGTGGTCGCCGGCGGGGAGCAGCGCGTGGAGAGCACCTTCGATGCGCTCTTCGAGACGGGTCTGCTGCGGCAGAGTCCCTTCTCGTTCGCCGCCGAGGGACTCTACGACCGAAGCGGCACTCCCCGCTTCTACGGCATCGGCAACAACTCCCGGCGGATCAATCAGACCGTCTACACCGACCAGCAGCTCGGAGTGACGGCCACGCTCGGCTGGAACATCACCCATGCCTGGCAGCTCGCCTACACCTTCGCCGCCAAGAAGGTGAAGGTGGGGGCCGGAGCGCTGAAGGGCGTGCCTTCGATCACCCATCATTTCGCCGATGTGATCGGCATCGGCACGACTCACGAGCTGCTGAACCGCATCGCCCTGATCTACGACACCCGCAACGACGTCACCATTCCGACCAAGGGCATGGACGTCGTGCTCTACGGCGGAGTCGCGAGCCGCAACGTGCAGCTCGATGACTCGCTGTTCACCGAGGCCGGGGGCGATGGCCGCTTCTACTGGTCCCCGACGCGCACGCTCACGATCGCGACGCACGTCGACCTGCGCTACGAGCCGACGGCCCATCACGTGCCTTTCTGGGCGCTGAGCAGTCTCGGCGGCGATGAGAGCCTGATCGGGGACTCCCAGCCGCTGCGCGGCTACGGCACCTCGCGCTTCTACGACCGCAACGCCTTCGACGCGAACATCGAGTTGCGAGAGAACGTGCTCTCGCTCAACACGCTCGGGACGCACATCATTCTGCAGATCGCGCCCTTCTTCGACACCGGACGGGTGTTCCATCGCTCCGACGCCTGGCCGATCACCCACCTGCACAACGTGTTCGGCGTGGGATTCCGCGGCATCGCCGCGCCCTCGGTGGTGGGCTTTGTCGATGTCGGCAAGGGCAGCGAAGGCGTCGCGGTATTCACCGGCGTCAATTATCCTTTTTAGTCGAGCGCGGGATCCGGGCTCCTGCCCGGCCCAGCGCATCACTCGAGGTAGCCGTTCTCCCTGAACCATCGCACCGCGTCCTCGAACGCCTGCGACGGCGGCCGCCAGCGATAGCCGAGCTCGCGCACGGCCTTCGCGCTCGAGAAGAACATGCGCTTGCGGGCCATGCGCACGCCTTCGACGGTCACCCGCGTGGCGCGTCCGGTGAGCCGGGCGTAGATCTCGGCGAGGTGGGCGATCGGCAGCACCGCCGCGTGAGGCAGGCGAATGCGCGGCGGCGCACGCCCGGCGAGGCGTGTCACCTCCGTCAGGATCTCCCTCAACGTCAGGTCCTCGCCCCCGAGGATGTAACGCTCGCCGATGCGCCCGCGATGGAAGGCGAGCAGGTGTCCCGCGGCGACGTCATCGACGTGCACGATGTTGAGACCCGTGTCGACGTAGGCGGGCGTGCGTCCGCGGGCGGCATCGAGCACGATCTGTCCGGTGGGAGTCGGCTTGACGTCCCCGGGGCCGACGGGAGTCGAGGGATTGACGATTACCACGGGCACGCCG
>JAKAZP010000294.1 GCA_021815905.1 Pseudomonadota bacterium
CGATCACGTCGCCGCTCACCTGCCGGGTTTTCGGATGTACGACCCGTACGCGACGGCGCACATGACGATCAGGGATCTGCTCACGCACCGCAGCGGTCTCGGCCTCGGCGAGGGAGATCTGCTCATCGTGCCGGCATCGACGCGCAGCGGCGCGAGCGTGGTGCACGCGCTGCGGTATCTGAAGCCGCGAACCGGTTTTCGCGAAGTGTTCGCCTACGACAACGTGCTGTACATCGCGGCGGGCTCCATGGTGCAGGCGATCTCGGGCGAGCCCTGGAGCCGCTTCGTGCGAGAGCGGATCCTCGATCCGCTCGGCATGACCGACGTGACGACCGCGTACGATCCGGATGCGCCGAATGCGGTGGCGCTGCATGCCCGCATCGATGGGCCGATCAGGGGAATTGGCCCGCTCAGCGTGCTGCATCATTGGCTCGACTCCCCGGCGGCGTCACCGGCCGGCGGAATCAATGCGAGCGCGCTCGACATGGCCCGGTGGATGACGATGTGGCAGGAAGACGGCCGGCTGCCGGACGGCCGGCGGCTGCTGAGCGCGAAGGCCGTTCACGCGCTGCGAAGCCCCGTGGTCGTGGTGCCGGTGAACGCCTTCGGCGCCCCCGCGTCCGTGCTGCCCAAACCCGCTCTCCAGGATTACGCGCTCGGATGGTTCGTGGAAGTCGACGACGGTCAGAAGGTCATCGAGCACGATGGCGGGGTGCTCGGCGGGCTCGCGGCGCTCTATTTCATTCCCGGCAAGCACGTCGCATTCTCCATCTGCATCAATTCCGAGGACGTCGACACGCTCGAGGCTCTGGTCTACGAGCTGCTCGATTACTATTCGGGCCGCCCCCGCAGGAACTGGGTGCCGGTGTTGCTGAAGCTCCACCGAGCGCTCGTCAAACGCCAGCTCGCCGCCTTGAAGCAGCTTTCCCCCGCCTACAGACCCAACTCGCACTCGTCCCTGCCGATCCGGGACTATGCGGGCGTGTACGCCGACCCCTGGTATGGGCGGATGACGATCGAGGCCCGGGCGGGCGGGAGGCTGCGGATCCGCTTCGATGAGACCCCGGGAATGCAAGGCGCGCTCGAGCACGTGGCCAACGACATCTTTCAGACGCACTGGAGTCAGCGCGGGATCCCGGACGCGTACGTGATGTTCACCGTCCGCCAGGGGAGGGTGGCGCGCCTTGCCATGAAGCCCGTCTCCCCGTGGACGGATTTCAGCTTCGACTACCGCGATCTGCATTTCGCGCCCGTGCACTGATGAGCGCGGAGCCGGGCGACGACGCGCCCAACACATCGGTCGCGGACTTCGGCTACCGGCAGGAGCTCAAGCGCTCGCTCTCCCTGGTCGACCTGCTGGTTTACGGGCTGGTGCTGATCTCCCCGACGGCGGTCTTCCCGGCATTCGGCATTCTCTACAACGCCAGCGCCGGAATGGTGCCGTTGGTGTACGTCATCGGCCTCGTGGCGATGTTTTTCACCGCGCTCAGCTACATGGCGATGTCGCGGGAGTTTCCGCTCGCCGGCTCCGCCTACGCCTACGCGCGCGGGACGTTCGGTGACAGCGCGGGTTTCATCGCCGGCTGGGCGGTGGTGCTCGATTACCTGCTGACGCCCGCTCTCATCTACATCGCCGCGGCGGTGGCGATCGATGCCATCGTTCCGGGGGTGCCGCTGGAGGTGTGGGGCATCGGGCTGCTCGCCCTGAACACCGTGATCAACCTGCGCGGGATCGACTCGATCACGCGCGCGAACGTGGGATTGCTGCTGCTGCAGCTGGCGTCGCTCGCTCTGTTCCTGATCTTTGCCGTCGTCGCGCTCGCCCGGGGCACGGCGGGCGCACACCTCTCGGTACAGCCGTTTTTCGATGCGCACCGGATCGCGCCCGAGGTCGTGCTCGGCGCCGTATCCATCGGCGTGTTGAACTACCTGGGATTCGATGCGATTTCGACGCTCGCCGAAGAGACCCGGGGAGGGCCGTCGCTGGTCGCGCGGGCGACGCTGCTGACGCTGCTGGTCACCGCGGTGCTGTTCATCGCGCAGAGCTACCTCGCCTCGCTCTTCGTGCTGAAAACCACCGCGTTCCCACCCGGAAAGGCGAGTTACGCGGCCTTCTACACCATCGCCGGGATGATCGGTGGGGACTGGCTCAAGGGGGTGCTGTCGATTGCGGGCATGTTCCTCGCCGGCATCGCCTCGGCGCTCACCTCGCAGGCGGCCATCGCGCGGTTGCTCTTCAGCATGGCGCGCGACGGGCGCCTGCCACGCGCGTTCGCGCACGTCGACCCGCGGCGCAAGGTGCCCGACCGAGCCACGCTGCTGGTGGCGGCCGTCACCGTCGGGCTGATCCTGTTCTTCTCGTATCGGCTTGAATTGCTGCTCAGCATCGTCAGCCTCGGAGCGATGACGGCATTTCTCTTCGTGCATGCGTCGGTCATCCGGCACTTCATCTGGCGCAAGGGCAGCCGCGACTGGGTCCGGCATCTGATCGCGCCCGCACTCGGCTTCGCGATCATCGGGTTCGTGATGTTCAACATGAGCACGAATGCCAAGCGCGTCGGACTCACCTGGATCGCCGTGGGCGTCGTCATCGTGCTCGCGCGCAAGCTCTCCCGGGCGCCGGCGGACGCCGGCAAATGAGAGCGTCAGGAGCGCGAGCCGGCGGGTCACCCAGGGGGCGGCGTGCTTCGAAGGCGACCGTGCTTCGAAGGCGACCCGGACAGGAGGTGGCAGTGCCTCCGCGGGATCGCGTACCTGGAAACAATATCCCGGGATATCGATTCCGGGTCAACATTCCGCCGGAGGCTACCCACCCTGCTCTGCGGCTGTCCCCCCATGACGGGCGGATCGCTTAACATCCGCATCGGGCCGCCAATCGAGCGCAAGGGTTCGAGTGAAGATTCTTTTCGTTTGCCTTGGAAATATCTGCCGCTCGCCGACCGCCGAGGTCGTGTTTCGGGCGATCGCGGCGCGTGAGGCGCCCGAGCTGGCACTGGAAGTCGACTCGGCCGGCACCGCGGGCTACCACGCGGGCGAGCCCGCCGATCGGCGCACGCGGGAAGCCGCGGCGCGCCGCGGCTACGACCTGTCGACGCGCCGCGCGCGCATTGTCGAGCCAGGAGACTTCGAGCAGTTCGATCTCATCATCGCGATGGATCGACAGAACCTGAGCGTGCTCGAGCGACGAGCGCCGCCGCACGCTCGGGGGCGCCTGCGGATGTTCCTCGAGTTCGCACCCGAGGCCGGAGTGAGCGAAGTGCCGGACCCGTACTATGGCGGGGCGAACGGCTTCGAGGACGTGCTCGATCTTATCGAGGCGGCGTCGCGCGGACTTTGCCGGGCGCTGCGCGCGGAACTCACGCACAGCGGCCCGGCCGCCGAAAGCCGCTAGGGCAGGCTTACTCTTCCTGTCCCGTACCGGCGCCTCCGGCTGTGGCCCGGTCCGAAGGCGCCGAGGACCACACCACGTACGGCTTGGTCTCGCGCGGGGCGTGAGATTCCGACGCCGCGGGCGTCGGCTCGAAGTGCGCGAGCGGTGCCGGCGGCTCCTGATGATGGTGAACCGGGAGAGACTCGCTCGGCTCGCCCGTCGGGCGGCCTTGACTCTCGCCGCGCGGCGCTTCCTCATGGCGCTCCGGCGTCCCGTTGGCCCGAGCCGCCACGGGCTCCGGTGCAGCGCCCTCCGGGCCGGCCGGCATCGAAGGCGCTGCGCCCTCGCGGCTGCCACCCCGCCGTCCGCGGCGTCGTCCACGCCGTCCCCGTCCACCGCGCTCACCCCGTTCGGTGCGCTCTCCCGGCGCGCCGCTTCGCTCGGCGCGCGGCTCCGCCGTCTCGCCGCCGGCGTGCGACTCGCCCGGCGCGGCGGTGGAGACCGCCTCGGAGGACGGCGGGGCGTGATCGCGGAACGGGTGACGCCGGTCCTGATCCCGTCCCGCACGCTCTCCATCCCGGTCACGCATACGGCCTTCGCCACGGCCTTCGCCACGGCCTTCGCTACGGCCTTCGCTACGGCCTTCGCTACGGCCTTCGCTACGGCCTTCGCTACGGCCTTCGCTACGGC